>SLIH01000431.1 GCA_007135745.1 Halomonas sp.
CAGTCGGTGTTTATCCCACGGGCACGATCGTCGAGCTGTCCACTCGGGAAATTGGAGTGGTTCTCTCGCACAGTCCCAGGCGTCGTCTCTGGCCTGAGGTCATGGTGCTGACTGATGAGGCGCAGAACAAGCTCAAGAACGGGCGGATTGTGAATCTCGCCAAGCACAATGAAGAAGCCGGTGGTGCTGCGGACGCTATCAAGGTGGCCGATTGCAAGCCTTTCGGCTATGGCGGCATCGATCCATCGGAGTACGAAGTGACAGGCGCTTCCTCCCGTTGGAGTCTGCGCCATCTGATGGGCTGAACCCGAGGAGGTCAGCCCTCGGTTGAGCAGGGGCGTCCGTCGTCGCTCAGACAGACACGGACGTTTTTGCGGAACCAGCGATAGCGGTCGTGGTCATCACCCTGTACACGGAAGTTCACCAGCACCGTACCGGTGTCACCATCCTGACCATCGGCAAAGAATTCCACGGTGGCGGTCTCCGCATTGAAGCTGTGGAGCACCAGCGCCTCCCCTTCGACTTCCGCTTCCAGTCCCGTCTTTGGCAGCATGAAACCCGAACCGGCTTTGTTCAGTTCAATGCGGTATAGGCTGTTGTCGTCCGGGTGTAGGGTTATGGCATCAGGCCGGAGAAAGAAAGGACGCTCAACCTGGGTTTTGTAGAGCATCGCCTGTTCCAGCAGAAAGTCGGTAACCTGGACGACTTCCACATCCTGAAGGTCACGCCTGGCGTCGATAATGGCCTGGCGTTTGTTGACGAGTTCTTCCCGCTCTTCATCGGTTGCGTTGTCTATTTCCTCTTGTGTGGGTAGGGGGTCACACAAGGGGTCGCCTTCTTCCTCGAAGCAGATACTGTCCAGCACCCTGTTGATGTCACTGACTTCACGACTGTCAGTCAGGGGTTGTCCGGCAGCCATGGCGAATTCAGAGATTGGCTGTGAAAAATCAATGTCGAGCTCATCGCCGTGTTCGGCCAGATAGCTGTTGATCTGGTCAATGGTTCGCTGCGTAATCTCAATATTGTTGTCTGCCGAAGCATTGCTGTCCTGGTCCAGCGTCATGAGCAGCCGCATGATGTTGACTGCAATAGGCTCCTGGCTGGCAATCTGCTCTTCGATGACGCGGTGGGAAGTAAAGCCTTCGTCATCGGTGCCGCCAATGCTCAGTCTTTCGCGTTGTTCCGCGGTGAAATCCATGGAAGTGAGGAAAGGCGCTACCGGGACATCCTCAATGATCGGCAGATCGCCCACGGCAAACGAAATGGTTTCGCCGGGGTAGTAACGGAAGGAGCCGTCTTCATCCGTGGTGCCTGACTGACTCTGGGTCTGATACGAAACGCCCTCCACCCCGGTCAGGGTAAACTGACCAGTGCGGCGGTCGTCATTGTTGCTGCTGCTGCTGTCATCAAGACAGCCAGCCAGTGTGGCGGTCAGCGCCAGTACGAGCAGTTTAGTGGACCTGGGTGCCTTCACGAGTTTCTGTTCCTTGCCCTGTTTCCTGTGCGCATGGATGATCAGCCCGATTGTAAGGGACTGAGGACAACGCTGACCTGACACAGGTCGCAGTTTCGTGTCTGTATTGGCTTGCAACCTGTGATGGGGGCGGCATAATCAGCGCCTGTTCTGGTGACGAGGTAACTATGGCGGACGATGCCCTGAGCATTCAGGGGTTGCGCAAGACCTACGATGGGGGCTTTGAGGCTCTGAAAGGCGTGGACCTGCGGGTGGCTGCGGGTGATTTCTTTGCGCTGTTGGGGCCCAATGGTGCCGGTAAATCGACCACGCTCGGCATTCTGGCCTCGCTGGTACGCAAGACAGCCGGCAAGGTTGAGGTCTTTGGCGTGGACATGGACCGTGATGCCGCCCGGGCGAAGACATTTCTGGGCTTTGTGCCCCAGGAGTTCAACTTCAACCAGTTTGAAAAGGTCGGCGATATCGTGCGCACCCAGGCCGGCTATTATGGTATTCCGCCCCGTCAGGCCGCGCGTAACGCGGAATTTTACCTCCGTGAGCTGGGGCTCTGGGACAAGCGGGAATCTTCCGCGCGGATGCTCTCCGGGGGTATGAAGCGACGACTGATGATTGCACGGGCGCTGGTTCACGAGCCGCGCCTGCTGGTGCTTGATGAACCCACGGCCGGGGTGGATATTGAGCTGCGACGTTCGATGTGGAAGTTCATGGAGCGGATCAACGAGCAGGGCGTGACCATCATTCTGACCACGCACTATCTGGAGGAGGCCGAGGCCCTCTGCCGCAATATCGCCATCATCGACGGTGGACGGATTCTGCAGCATTCGAGCAAACGCGCTCTGCTGAGGCAGCTCAGCATTGAGAACTTCGTGCTGGATCTCAAGGAGAACCCGGAGGCGCTGCCCAGTCTTGAAGGATACCGTTGCAGTTGGGACGAGGAAGGCTCACTGCTTCTGGAGGTCGAGAAAGGGCGGGGGCTCAACTCGGCTTTTCGCCAGTTGGATGAGCAGGGGCTGGAAGTAGTCAGTCTCCGTAACCGTTCCAACCGGCTGGAAGAGCTTTTCCTGCGGCTGGTTGAGGAGAACGCGCGAGACCAGCGGGAGGCCACTCCATGAGCGCACGCGAGATCCTCACGGCATTTCTGACCATTATTCAGCGCGAGGTCCGTCGCTTTACGCGGATCTGGCCCCAGACGCTGTTGCCGCCGGCTGTGACCATGACGCTGTATTTCGTCATCTTTGGCAACCTGATCGGGCGCCGGATTGGGCCCATGGATGGCTACGACTACATGCAGTTCATTGTGCCGGGGCTGATCATGATGTCCGTTATTACCAGCTCCTATGCCAATGTGGTGTCTTCCTTTTTCAGCATGAAGTTCCAGCGAAGTATTGAGGAGATTCTGGTTTCACCGACCCCGAACTGGGTTATCCTTATTGGCTATGTTGCCGGTGGCATGTGTCGGGGGCTGCTGGTGGGCATTATTGTCACGCTGCTCTCACTGGCCTTCACCAGCTTTCATATGCACAGTCCGTTGCTGGTGGTCTCCACGGCCCTGCTGACATCCTTTGTTTTCTCCCTTGGGGGTTTTATCAACGCCATGCTGGCGACCAAGTTCGATGATATTTCCATTGTTCCCAATTTTGTTCTCACGCCGCTGACCTATCTGGGCGGTGTCTTTTACTCGATCAGCCTGCTTTCGCCTTTCTGGCAGGGTGTATCCATGGCCAATCCCATTCTTTATATGGTGAACGCCTTCCGGCACGGTATTCTGGGGGCATCGGACGTGGCGCCGCAGTATGCGCTGGCCATGCTGGTGCTGTTCAGCGTGGTGTTGTTTGGCATTGCCTATCACCTGCTCAATCGGGGCAAGGGAATTCGCCAGTGAGGACAGTTCAATGACTATGGGGGATATGCCGCTGGGGCGGGAAACCCGCTATCCGGAACACTATGATCCGGAGCAGCTCTACCCGGTTGCCCGACAGACGAACCGGGAGCGGCTGGGGGTGTCCGAAGGCTGGCCCTGGCATGGCGTGGATGTCTGGAACGCCTGGGAGCTTTCCTGGCTGCGGCCTGATGGCGTGCCTCGGGTGGCCATTGCGCGACTGACAGTGCCGGCGTCCTCGCCCTTTCTGGTGGAGTCCAAGTCTCTCAAGCTCTATCTCAATTCCTTCAACGGCACGGTGTTTCCCAGCTCGAAAGAAGTGGTGAATACGATGGAGCGGGACCTGTCCCAGGCTGTTGGGTCAACGGTTGGGGTTGAGCTCCTGGGCGTGGATGAACCTGAGCGGTGTGAAGCCCGCCCGCTAAGCAATGCCGTGCTGATTGATGATGAAAAAACGGATGGAAGGGGTGGGGGGGATCTGCGGTTGAGCGGCAGTGAAGCGCCGGTGGTGGAAACCCTCTGTTCGCATCTGCTGCGCAGTTGTTGTCCGGTGACGGGGCAGCCGGACTGGGCGAGCCTGTTGGTTCGTTACCGGGGCAAGCCGATTGATCGCGGGGGTCTGCTGTCTTATCTGGTGGGTTTCAGAGACCAGCAGGATTTCCATGAACACTGTGTGGAGAGAATCTTCTGCGACATCATGGAGGCCTGTCGGCCCCAGTCGCTGGCAGTGGGTGGTTGGTATACCCGTCGTGGAGGTATTGATATCAACCCCTGGCGCAGCACCGACCCCGATTCCCCGCCGGTGGTGCGACTGCGGCGTCAGTAACCCGGTTTATTCGTCCCGTAGCCGGCGGGCTGCGGCATCCAGGGCTTCAATAATCTTCTGCTTTTCGCCCGGATTGACCTTCTCGGAATCCAGATACATGGCAAAGCCATCTCCCTCGTGCTCCAGGAAACTGCGCTGGTCGCCCAGATCCTGACGGAAGTCGATTACCTCGTAAATGGGCACGGGGCGGGCAAAGCCTTTCACTGTGATCTCGCCCTTGTCACGGCAGAGAATCTTGTCCTTGATCAGCGAGAAAGTTTCATAGGACACCAGGATTTCACTGGGGTTGGCGAGCTCTTCAAGCCGGCTGGCGAGGTTCACTTCCTTACCGATGATGGTGTAATCCATACGGTTATCGGCGCCGAAGTTGCCCACGGTGCAGAAGCCGGTACTCATGCCCATGCGGATTTCCAGCGGTGTGCGGATACCCTGGCTTTTCCACTTCTGGCGCAGTACCGTCATGTGCTTGCGCATTTCAATGGCCATGGCCACGCAGGCCAGTGTGTCGCGTTTCGGGCCACGGCTGGTGGGGTCACCAAAGAAGATCATGATGCTGTCGCCGACGAACTTGTCGATGGTGCCCCCGTACTTCAGGGCGATCTGCGACATCTCGGTGAAGTAGGTGTTCAGCAGGTCCGTCAGCCCCTCCGGCTCCATCTCTTCGGAAAGTTCGGTAAAACCACGGATGTCGGAGAAGAACACAGCCAGCTTCTTGCGCTGAGTTTCCAGGCGGACATCCCGTTCGCCGGTGAAGATCGACTGCCAGACCTGCGGTGAGAGGTACTTCGCGAGCTTGTGGGACAGGGCGATGGATTGCTCGCGCTGGTATTGGATCTGGGATTTCGCCAACACCAGGGCCCGTGCCTGCTGATAGGTATAGAAGGCCATGACGCAGACGTAAACGATGGCGGCAATGCCACCAACAGTGGTTACCGCAAGAGGGGTTTCCGTGGTGAAGTGGAAGCCGACCAGCGGCACAGTCAGTGCCGCACCTGCAAGAATGGCGATCCAGCACATCCAGAGGGCACGCAGTCCGCCAACAATGATGCAGGAGAAGTTGATCATCAGCAGCAGCATCAGAGAGGGGATGACGCTGAGCTGCAGGTGAACGATGAGCGAGCCGATGATCAGGCCATCAAGAAGCAGGATGCGTTGGCGTACTTCCGGCGTTCTCCGGGGCAATATGGCCCGGGAGATGAAATACAGCATGTGAGGCCAGAGCAGTGCCAGCGGCACCAGCCAGATCAGCTCAGCAGCGAAATGCCCCGTGACCACACCGGTAAGGATCATGGCGGCACCGCTCATGTAGCCAAGTACGCGCGCGTGGTAATCCGGCATGGGTGGGATGGCCGCTGGTCGTTGTTTGCGGTCCATGCTGGCAATACCGGCGGGCATCAGAGGTGCATTCATCATCGGGAGCCTGGTCCAACTATTCGGGATCCACTGCACCATACGCAGCAGTCAGGCTGACCGAGCAGTCGTCTGTGCGGACTGGCAACAGTGAGTCTGGATGAGCGCACGCGCGTGTTCTCTGGTTCTTCCGTGTTGTATTTTTCCATGATGAACCGATTGTCAGGGCTCGTTGTTATTATGCCGCCAGCGGCGCAGAGTCGGTGGCGGTAATCTGGAGCCAATTCAGTTCTGATTGTCATTCACACCATAGTGTGTAAGGTACCAGCAAACCATGGACTGAACAATTTTCTTGGAGAATGCGCGATGCGTATTTTACTAATGAATAACAAAGTAAGCGGATCAGTATGGCCCGGGAGGTCGCTGAATGAATGATGTTTCCGAACTGCTTCTGGCTCGTCAATCCGAGCCTCGCCTGGCTGAACCGGGGCCCGATGCCGGGACATTGCAGCGGTTGATCCGGTGTGCGCTGACTGCTCCGGACCACGCCCTGCTCAGGCCCTCGCGATTTCTGGTCATTGAGGGTGAACAGCGTGTACAACTTGGTTGCACCTGGCGGGAGATTGTTGCCCGCGAGAATCCCGACATGAGTGCTGAACAACTCGAGCGCGCCAGCCGGCTGCCATTGCGTGCACCCATGCTGATTGCTGGTATCTCTGCTCACAGGGACCACCCGAAGGTGCCGGCCATTGAGCAGTCCCTCTCTACCGGTGTTGCACTGGGCTATCTTCTGCTTGCGCTGCAGGCGGAAGGTTTCGGGGGCATGTGGCGTACGGGTGATATGGCCTATCACCCTGAGATGCACCGTGCTCTGGGACTGGCGGAGAACGAGCAGGTGCTTGGCTTTTTGTATGTAGGAACGCCCCAGAGCCGTAAGGAATCTGCTCCGCGGCCAGACCCTGAGCTGCACTTTTCCTATTGGTCCGGGGAGCCGAACTGACGCTCGGCATGCTTTTGCCGCTCTTGCCGCCCAGATTACCCCCCTGCATTTGGCCAAGCCCCCTGAAACAGAAGAGAAATTATATCTGGCATCGCTCTTGCTTAATGATCTGCAGACGATGTTTTTCTGTGAAGGGGGACGGCCATGTCCATCAGTTTCGACAACGCACTCGGGATTCACGAAGATGCGCTCCATTTGCGCTCCCGTCGTGCGGAAGTGCTTGCCAACAACCTTGCCAACGCTGACACGCCGGGCTTCAAGGCCAGGGATATTGACTTCAAAGCAGCCCTGAACAATGCCTCCGAGCAACAGGAAATGGCAATGCAGAGATCCAATCCGGGACACATTGACGAGCGTGGCGGCTCCGGTGAAGCGGAACTTCTTTACCGCAATCCGCTGCAGCCTGCCATAGACGGCAATACGGTTGATGCGCAGGTGGAAATGGCGAATTACACCCGTAACGCCATGGATTTCCAGGCCAGCTTTCAGTTTCTCAACGGCCGCTTTCAGGGCCTGATGACGGCGATCAGAGGAGAATAATCATGTCATTGAACCAGATCTTTGACATTGCCGGCTCCGGTATGTCCGCTCAGTCCATTCGCCTGAATACGACCTCGAGCAACATTGCCAATGCGGAAACGGCCAGCTCCAGCACGGACGAGGTCTACCGGGCGCGCAAGCCAATCTTCCAGGCAATCCATCAGGACATGATGGGCGGCGGCGAGCGTGGTCCGTTCGGGTTCTCAGAGGGAGAGCTGGAATCCAAGGGTGTGTCGGTGCAGGGCATTGTGGAGAGTGACGCGGAACTGCAGATGCGTTACCAGCCCGAACACCCCCTGGCTAACGAGGAAGGCTATGTGTTCTACCCGAACGTCAATGTGGTTGAGGAAATGGCGGACATGATGTCGGCGTCCAGGTCCTTCCAGACCAATGTGGAAGTCATGAACACGGCCAAGAGCATGATGCAGCGCATTATGACCCTGGGTCAGTAATGCGGGGATCGGGAGCTGATTATGAATACCTTCGATAGCACATCCGCATCGGACATCCTGAAGAACTATCGTCCCCAGAATGAGCGTGACGATGGCAGCAACCGGGCGAGTGATCTGGGGCGTAACGAGTTCATGGAGCTGATGCTGGCTCAGTTGAATAACCAGAATCCACTGCAGCCACAGGAAGATGGCGACTTCATTGCTCAGCTGGCCCAGTTCAGTTCCCTGGAAGAGATGCAGAAGCTGACCGGAACGGTTCAGGATGTTGCCGGGCAGTTCCGCTCCACCCAGGCACTGCAGGCGTCGGCCATGGTCGGGCAGTCGGTGATGGTGGAGAGCGACATTGCTGAACTCGGCCCGGAGGGGGAAGTCCGGGGGGCCGTGAATCTTCCGGGCAGCACCTCGAATCTGAGCCTGTCCATCTTCAACCCCGGTGGTGATCTGGGGCGGCGTATCGAGATGGGTCCCCAGTCCGCCGGTGAGAAGTCCTTCACCTGGGATGGTGAAAATAACAGCGGTGAATTGATGCCACCCGGTGATTACCGCATCAAGGCGGAAGCCAGTTTTGATGGCGAGAACGAGCAGTTGGCTACCCAGCTGAGCGCGAATGTCGACAGCGTTTCTCTGGAAGATGGCGGGAAAGTGACTTTGAACCTGGCGGGACGGGGCTCGGTGCCTCTGAGCGACGTCCGGCGGGTTAACTGACAACAACAGTAAGGGCGAGGTGTCCTATGGCTTTTAATATTGCGCTGAGCGGTCTCAATGCGTCCTCCACGGACCTTGAAGTCAAGGGTAATAACATTTCCAACGCCAGCACCGTGGGTTTCAAGAAATCCCGCACCGAGTTTGGCGATCTCTTCTCATCCGGGTTGCTGAACCTGGGCGATCAGAACTCAGGGGATGGGGTGCGGGTTCAGGACATCCGGCAGCTGTTCCAGCAGGGTAATATCACCTCAACCGATAATGGTCTGGATATGGCCATTAACGGCGAGGGCTTTTTTGTTCTCGAGGATGGCGGTGAACGGAAATACAGCCGCAATGGTGAATTTGGCGTCAACCAGGAAGGTTTCATTGTTAACAACCAGGGCGGCCGTCTGCAGGGGTTTCAGGCGGATGACGAGGGTAATGTCGGCGATATCCGCGGCGACCTTCGCGTCGATGCCGACAATCTGCAGCCCAAGCGCACCACCAATGTTGAATCCAATCTGAATCTGGATTCGCGCGAGGAAGTACTGGCGCGGCGCTTCTCCACATTTCAGGCTGATGGCTCGCTTATGGGACGGGTTGTAGGTGGCGCGGGCGCGGATCTGCCGGCAGAGACCTGGACCATCGAAACGCCCGAGGGGCAGATTTTCAATCTGGATACCGATGAAGGGCCGGCGGCGTCCATTGCGGCAACACTGAGTGAGCAGGATGGCATCGTAGTGGATGCCACAACCACATCAATCATCGAGCCAGCAGGCTTCAACCCTGACGTGGGCGACCAGCTCATAATCTATAACGTGACCTATGATCTGAACGATGGGGGTGGTGTGGCTGGATTGGAATC
>SLIH01000122.1 GCA_007135745.1 Halomonas sp.
CGCGACCAGAGACAAAGACGCAGCGCGCCTTCCATGTTGGTCTTCAGCCACAGGCCCGCCGTGGCCAGACGATCAACGGTCAGCCCGAGCGCCCGAGCTTCATCAGCAAGGAGGTATTCCACCCCCTTGGGGCAGGTTGCGAAGAGTGTCATTTCCATGGAAGCGGACTATGCCCCGTCGTTGCGCCGGACACAAGACGATTATTGCTTCTTATAATAAAAACGCACGTTGGTATTTGAATTTATTGGTATACAAATTCGCCAATTTGCGCTTTACTGACAGATGACGCGTCAATAGAAGCGGGTCTCAATGAGGACCCAAAGGCCTTGATAGGATCGATCTGTCCGCCGACGCCTCGTGGCGGTGCAGGGGGTGGTTTCACGCTGCTATTCCTCTGCAATCACTGCGAGTGCAACAGGAGATCTGCGGATACGTGCGCACGCTCATGACTGTCGTTAATCACATGAGGTGGATAAGCATGAAGAGACAGAAACGAGACATGTCAGCTCGCGCCTACAAAAAAGGCTATATGGCGGGACTTTCAGGTAGATCAAAGGATTCCTGCCCGCTGGATAAACCGCATACGCGACAGGAATGGCTCAACGGGTGGCGCGAAGGCCGCGAAGACAACTGGAGCGGCCTGACTAATGGAGTCTCCGCAATACATAAATTACCGAATGTGACAGCGTGAACCGACCGCCGTGAGGCGGCCAGACATTAAGTAGAAAACAGGTAAAGCAAGTAGCCTGAGAGCTGAAAAAAGGGTCCACCCGACCCTTCCAAAAATCGGCAAATCGCTACGAAAAGAGAGGGGACCACTCGTCCCCTGCAGGGGCCCGCTCAGCGGGCCCCTTTACTTTGTGCCTCAGCCACCGCACGAGCCACCTCGGGAACAAGTTCCGGCCCCCGATAGATAAGCCCTGTATAGAGCTGTACCAGCGAAGCACCCGCCTCAATCTTTGCAGCAGCACTGGCGCCGTCTGTTATCCCGCCCACGCCGATGATTGGCAGCCTGCCAGCAAGCGCATCACTGAACGCGGCGATAACCTGTGTGGAACGCTCTGCCAGGGGGCGACCACTCAAGCCTCCGGCTTCATCACTGAGGCGATCCCGTGCCACGGCGGAGCGGTCCAGTGTTGTGTTAGTGGCAATGACACCGTCAAGGCCGCTATCGAGCAGCGACTGTGCCATAAACCGGATCGCCCGGTCGTCCATATCCGGTGCCACCTTCACCGCCACGGGCACGTAGTGTCCGCGCTCGCGATGAAGTGATTCCTGCCTCGCCTTCAACTGCTCAAGCAACCGTCGAAGCGCATCGCCTTCCTGTAGATCCCGCAGGCCGGGGGTATTCGGAGACGACACGTTCACGGCAATATAATCCGCCAAACCCCAGACCCGCTCCATGCCCATGAGGTAATCCGTCGCGGCTTCCGCAACCGGTGTATCCAGGTTTTTGCCTATGTTTATACCCAGAATGCCCTGGTACCGACTGCGTCGGACATTGGACATGAGTGCGGCCAGGCCGTGGTTATTAAACCCCATGCGATTAATGATGGCTTCATAATCGGGCAGGCGGAACAGCCGGGGTTTGGGGTTCCCCGGTTGCGGTCTTGGCGTTACCGTACCGATCTCAATAAACCCAAAGCCCAATTGCCCCAGTGGGTCGGTATAGGCACCGTTCTTATCAAGTCCGGCAGCCAACCCAACCGGATTGGGGAAGCGCAACCCCATCACCTCTACAGGCTGCTCATGAGGAACATTCGTCAGCCGGCTCACGAGCCCCAACCGATCGGCCAGCCGCGCCGACTCCAATGCCAGATGGTGCGCTGATTCAGGTGGCAGTCTGAACAACAGCGCGCGTATCAGTGAATAATTCATCGCTGACCCCCCGGAGCCAGGAGTCCATGAGCTTCTCGACTCCTGAAAAAAGAGGGAGTATATCGCAAGAATGGCCCCGATTCAGGACGGATTCCAGATGCCACGCACCGGGAAACATTCTGAAACCCGCCTTTTTACACTGCGGCAACACCCCGAATGAAAACCGCTTCAGCTTTTCCACCGTTTCTGTGGAAAAAATTGTTGATATTTTTGTGGCAACCTCCCCAAACCCTTGAATGAGGCCCCCTTATACAGATTGATTACTTTTTGTACACCCTGTTTTTTCTTTTATAAACAGAGTGTTATGCCTTTCTTGTTGAGGTTTTCAATAGCTTAACAGGATTTAACACAGCTAAATCGCTGACACCTTCGTTGTGCATAAACAATAATCGAAAGCATCTCATCCAGATTAACAGGCACCGTTCATCCACGTTCGTTGTATTAACAGACGGTTACGCTATCCACGTCATTTTACGGCCTCATTACCTTACCAATGATCATTGGTAGTATTGCCAGAAACAACTTCTGAGGTATCCTGTGCTGGCGTAGTGCGACGCACTACACTGGCTGTATCCGATCGCGGAGCATGAATGAACAGGCCCGACCACACAATCACCCGCCAACCCAAACAGGAACTCCGGGCCGCGCGCAAGGTCACCCTCATCGGCCTCGTGCTTGATGCGCTGCTGGGTATTTCCAAGGTTATTGTCGGTTTCCTCTATAACTCCTACGCCTTGATAGCGGACGGCATACACTCTTTCTCAGACGTGGCCTCGGACATCATGGTGCTGGTTCTCTTCCGGATCTCCCGGGAAGAGCCGGACGAGGATCATCCCTACGGCCATGAACGGTTTGAAACGCTGGGTGCGGTGATACTGGGCAGTGTACTGATTGCCGTGGCCGGCGCCCTGGCCTGGGAGAGTGTGCAGCGCGTCTGGCAGGAAGTATTGCAGCTTCCGGGCTGGCCGGTTCTGGTGGTGGCAACAGCGGCCGTTCTGAGCAAGGAATGGATCTACCACTACACCATGCGGGTGGGACGCCAGATTCGCTCCGATCTTCTGGTGGCCAACGCCTGGCACAGCCGCACTGACGCCTTCTCCTCCATCATTGTGTTGCTTGGCGCTTCCGGTGCCATGATGGGCTTTCCATGGCTCGACGCCGTCGCCGCCTGCATCATTGCACTGATCGTCGCCAACATCGGCTGGCACCTGGCCTGGGATAACGTCAAGGAGCTGGTGGACACGGCGATGCCACTGGAGAAACAGCGACTGCTCACCCGCGTGGCCAATGAGACCGAGGGCGTCAAGGCCGTCAACCGCATCAAGAGCCGCCGCATGGGATCCGATTTCCTGCTGGATATCCATTTGCAGGTCGACCCCAGGGTCAGCGTTTCAGAGGGCCACGAAATCGGTGTGCGCGCCGAACACCGCATACTGGACGCCGTGCCTGAAGTCCGAGAGGTGACGTTCCATATCGACGCGGAAGCCGAGGCGCAACAGGAAGCGGTTCATGCAACCACCCTGCCCTCCAGAAGCGACGTCTCCGATGCCCTTCGGGAACGCTGGGGCGATCTGATCGACTTCAAGCGTGCCTGGGCACCCAGACTGCACTACCTGTCCGATCAGGTGTCCGTGGAACTCTACCTGGAAAGCCGAGACGTGGTAAGCCAGGAAAACCGCGACGACCGCTGCTGCCTCACGCGCCAGCTGGCCGACAAGGCCAGCGACCTACCCTGGCTTGGGAAAATCCGTATCTGGTATGCGGATGAGTGTTGACGCATCACCCAAATCGTAGGGTAGCTTCCTTCAGGGCGGCGATTTCATCGCGGATACGGGCGGCTTTCTCGAATTCCAGATTGGAGGCTGCCTGGTACATCTCGTCCTCCAACCGCGAGATATCCTTCATCATCTGATCCGCATCCTTGCCCTTGACCTCAACGCGGTAATCCTCGACTTTCTCGGCCACCTTCTTCTCGCCACGGCGGCGCTGGACGTAGGCGCCTTCCATGATGTCCGCCACTTTCTTCTCCAGCCCCTTGGGCGTAATGCCATGGGCCTCGTTATGGGCGATCTGGCGACTGCGACGGCGCTCGGTCTCGTCAATGGCGCGCTGCATGGAACCAGTGACTTTGTCCGCATAGAGTATGGCCTTGCCGTGAACGTTCCGGGCCGCCCGGCCCATGGTCTGAATCAGGGAACGATCAGAGCGGAGGAAGCCTTCCTTGTCGGCATCCAGTATGGCCACCAGGGACACCTCCGGCATATCCAGGCCTTCCCGCAGCAGGTTAATGCCCACGAGAACATCAAACTCCCCTCGCCTCAGATCGCGCACGATCTCCACCCGTTCCACGGTATCGATATCGGAGTGCAGGTAGCGCACACGCACCCGGTGTTCATCCAGAAAATCTGTCAGGTCCTCGGCCATTCGCTTGGTAAGGGTCGTGACCAGTACCCGCTCCCGAGCCTCGACCCGCAGGCGAATCTCCGACAGCAGATCGTCTACCTGGGTGGTTGCCGGACGAACATCAATTTCCGGGTCAATCAGGCCGGTGGGGCGGACCACCTGTTCGGCAATCTGCGCGGAATGGCGCTTCTCATAGTCCGCCGGAGTGGCTGAAACAAAGATCATCTGAGGCGCAATCCGCTCCCATTCATCGAAACGCATGGGCCGGTTATCCAGCGCCGAGGGCAACCGGAAACCATACTCCACCAGGGTTTCCTTGCGCGAGCGGTCGCCCCGGTACATACCGCCAATCTGGGGAATGGTGACATGGGACTCGTCGATCATCAGCAACGCGTTGTCCGGCAGATAATCGAAGAGAGTCGGCGGTGCTTCCCCGGGACGGCGCCCGGACAGATAACGGGAGTAGTTCTCGATGCCGTTACAGTAGCCAAGCTCCAGCATCATTTCCATGTCATAACGGGTACGCTCCTCCAGGCGCTGGGCCTCCAGCAGCTTGTTGTTGTCCCGCAATTCCTTCAGGCGCTCATCCAGTTCCATCTTGATGTTGTCCACGGCATTGAGGATCTTCTCCCGCGGCGTGACATAGTGGGTTTTGGGATAGATGGTCACCCGGGGCACGCGCTGGATCACCTCGCCGGTCAGTGGATCAAACCAGCTCAGGTTCTCCACCTCGTCGTCGAACAGCTCCACCCGCACCGCCTGGTCTTCCGACTCGGCGGGGAAGATGTCGATCACATCGCCACGAACACGGTAATTACCCCGGTGCAGCTCGGTATCGTTGCGGGTGTACTGCAGTTCCGCCAGCCGACGGAGCATGTCCCGCTGGTCAATATGATCACCGCGATCCAGGTGGAGGATCATGCGCAGATAGGATTGCGGATCCCCCAGGCCGTATATGGAGGATACGGTCGCAACGATGATGGCGTCCGGACGCTCAAGAAGCGCCTTGGTGGCGGACAGGCGCATCTGCTCGATGTGCTCGTTGACCGAGGCATCCTTCTCGATAAAGGTATCCGAGGACGGCACATAGGCCTCGGGCTGGTAGTAGTCGTAATAGGAGACGAAATACTCCACCGCATTGTCCGGGAAAAAGTCCCGGAACTCGCCATAGAGTTGGGCGGCCAGCGTCTTGTTGTGCGCCATGATGATGGTCGGCCGCTGGACCTGCTCGATCACCTTGGCCATGGTGAAGGTCTTGCCCGAGCCGGTCACACCAAGAAGCGTCTGATGCATGAGGCCATCGTTGATGCCCTCCACCAGAGTCTCGATGGCCTGCGGCTGGTCACCCGCGGGTTCAAAATCCGACGCCACGCGGAAACTGTATTCATCTCGTACCATAACCGCTATAACACCTCTCGGTTTCAGACCAGCTCATTGAGCCCGATTCACTGCGAAGACGGCTTTACACTTCCCTGCCCGGTGCAATCCAAAGCTTGAAAACAGGATACGACAAGCGCAAAACCATCGATCATGGTAACATGGCGCCCTACGCTTTCCGCACAAACCGTAAGAGTCGCCTGACTAAGGAGCATCAGTTTGAGCGCGCAACTTTCCAATCGTGTCCAGCAGATCAAGCCATCCCCCACGCTTGCGGTCACCAATAAGGCCGCCGAACTCCGGGCCGCGGGCCAGGACATCATCGGCCTGGGCGCTGGTGAGCCGGATTTTGACACCCCGGAACACATCAAGGATGCCGCCATCGAGGCGCTCAGAAACGGCCAGACCAAGTACACGGCCGTGGACGGCACGCCGGAGCTGAAGAAGGCAGTCATTGAGAAGTTCCGGCGCGATAATGGGCTGGAGTACGAAGCCAACCAGATTCTCGTCTCATCAGGCGGCAAACAGAGCTTTTTCAACCTGGCGCTGGCCATACTGAACCCGGGCGATGAGGTCATCATCCCCGCTCCCTACTGGGTGTCCTACCCGGACATGGTGAAGATTGCCGAGGGCAAGCCGGTCATTCTCGAAAGCACGGCCGAGACACGCTTCAAGATCACGCCGGAGCAGCTGCGCGAGGCCATCACGGACCGCACCCGGCTGGTGGTGCTCAACAGTCCGTCGAACCCCAGCGGCATTGCCTACAGCCATGGGGAACTGGCGGCACTGGGCGAGGTGCTGGAAGAGCATCCTGACCTGCTGATCGCCACGGATGACATGTACGAGCACATCCTCTGGGAAGGCAAGTTCGTCAACATCGTCAACGCTACACCCTCGCTCAAGGATCGCACCTTTGTCCTGAACGGGGTGTCCAAGGCCTACTCCATGACGGGCTGGCGTATCGGTTACGCCGCCGGCCCCGCGGACGTCATTGGCGCCATGAAGAAAATCCAGTCGCAAAGTACGTCCAACCCCGCCTCCATCTCTCAGGCTGCCGCCACAGCGGCTCTGAACGGCCCGCAGGAATGCGTCGGAGAGATGGTCAAGGCATTCCGGGAGCGCCATGATTACCTGGTGGATGCACTGAACAAGCTGCCTGGCGTCAACTGCCTGCAGGGCGACGGCACCTTCTATGCCTTTCCGGGTTTCCAGGGCGCCATTGAGGCCACGCCCGGCGTCAGTAATGACGTGGAAATGGCAGAGCACCTGCTCAGCGAGGCAGGCGTGGCACTGGTGCCCGGATCCGCTTTCGGCACCCCTGGCCACATGCGTCTGAGCTTTGCCACCAGTATGGAAAACCTGGAAAAAGCCATTGAACGCCTGAGCAAGGCCCTTTGATTCCAGAAGATCAAAGGGACTTGACGAAGGGCCGGGGCGGCCCTAAGATACGCGGCTCCAATCCCCGATAGCTCAGTTGGTAGAGCAACGGACTGTTAATCCGTTTGTCGCTGGTTCGAGCCCAGCTCGGGGAGCCATATTCCAAAAGCCGCTCAATTGAGCGGCTTTTTTGGTTCCGGCTGGTGTCCTGTCCGGGACAGGACACCAGGGGAGATACCAGCATGGGCAAACGCAAAGAAACCGGCGGTCTGGTCTACTCCACCGAAACCGGCCGCACCTGCCCGCAATGCCGCCAGCCTGTGGCGCAATGCGGGTGCAGTGATGAATCCGAGCGCCCCAAAGGCGACGGCATTGTCCGCATCCACCGCGAAACCAAGGGCCGCAAAGGCAAAGGCGTCAGCATCGTCACCGGCCTCGACCTGCCCGACAAGGACCTCAAAGCCCTCGCGAAAAAGCTCAAGGCCCGCTGTGGCACGGGGGGCACCATCAAGGATGGCAATATCGAGATTCAGGGGGATCAGCGGGATACGTTGCTCGAAGAGCTTGAGAAGTTGGGGTATCGGGTTCGGAAGGCTGGGGGTTAGTTAGTTACGAGTTACGAGTTGCAAGTGACGCATACTGCGGGAGCCTGCTTGCAGGCGATTGGAAGGGGTTACAGGTCGCAAGTTTCAAGTCTCAGGTAAGCACCACTTGCAACCTGAGACCTGCGACTTGAAACTCGAGAAATAAGGCTCCCACGGTCAGGGGGAGATTGCGCATTATGCAGGAGTTGGTTTCAGACCTCAGCTAATTCCTCTTCAATCCTTCGCAGGGCATCCATGGGCTCATCTGCTGCCGTAATGGGGCGGCCGATGACGAGGTAATCACTGCCGGCCGCGACGGCATCCGAAGGGGTCATGATGCGCTTCTGATCCCCCTGCGCAGCGAAAGCGGGACGGATGCCAGGGGTTACCAGGGTGAAGTCACTGCCACACTGCTGTCGCAGCGTGTCGGCTTCGCGAGCTGAGCAGACCACACCGTCCAGCCCGCTCTCATTTGCCAGCTTCGCCAGGCGGGAAGCGGCCTCTTCCGGGGATTCCTTCCAACCAATCTCGGCCAGATCCTCGTCCGTGAGACTGGTCAGGACCGTGACACCGATCAGCAGCGGTCGCTCATCACCGAAGCGCGCCAGCTCGCGTACCGTGGTTTCCATCATGTTCCGCCCACCCGAGGCATGAACATTAACCATCCATACGCCAAGATCGGCGGCTGCTGCGACTGCTTTTGCTACCGTATTGGGGATATCATGGAACTTAAGGTCCAGAAAAACCTCGAACCCGCGACCCTGAAGGGCCTGGACAAATCCCGGGCCAAAGCGGGTAAACATTTCCTTGCCTACTTTCAGTCGGCAGCGCTGCGGATCAAGCTGGTCCACCAGCTGCAGTGCCTGGAGACGGTCTTCATAATCCAGAGCAACGATAATACGTGACATGCGATGCCCCTGTATCGGTTACTTATTCCCCGTCCACGCTGTGGACAGGCTCAATACTCTCCCAGCTTTTGCAGCTCGGACATAGCCAATGCAGCTGCTGGCCGGAAAAACCACAGCGGTTACACTGATACACCGCCCGATCCCTGAGCACCGTTTCCCCTACCTGACGAACCAGCCGCTCCCGAACCCCGGGGCTGGTCCCATCCAACTCCGTGTAATGGATCAACCGCATTAATCCCCTGAGACTGGGCTTGCCCTCAAGCTCCCGTTCCAGAAGCACCCGCGCACTGCCCATACCGGCAACTTTTTCTTCCGCCTCCACCAATGCCAGCAGAAGCGTTGTCGAGGGATAGTCCTGGTAGAGTCTGTGCAGGGTTTTGCGCAGTTTTCTTTCCGCACCCTGCTCCCGGGCAAACCGCACAAGATAGGGCACGGCCTCCGGGCCAAACGCCGGATTCTGCTCAAAAACCCTGAGCAGTACGTTCTGCGCCTCGCGATGCTCGTGTGACTTATGGTGAATTTCCGCCAGCAGCAGCGA
>SLIH01000462.1 GCA_007135745.1 Halomonas sp.
AACCGAGGTGTAGACTTATGCCCCAGTACAAAGCGCCCTTGCGTGACATCAAATTTGTCATGAGTGAACTGCTGGATTCGGAAACGCATTACAGCAAAATCCCGGGTGGCGAGGAAGCCACGCCCGACATGGTCGATGCCATCATTCAGGAAGGCGCCAAGTTCTGCGAGCAGGTCCTGTCACCGCTCAATCAGACGGGTGACCAGGAAGGCTGTACCCTCAAGGACGGTGAGGTCATCACGCCGAAAGGCTTCAAGGAAGCCTATCGTCAGTACATTGAGGGCGGCTGGCCTTCCATGACGGCTGCCGAGGAACTCGGCGGTCAGGGGCTGCCCAACTCGCTGTCCATGGTCATGAGCGAGATGGTGGGAACCTCCAACTGGTCCTTTGGTATGTACCCGGGCCTGAGCCATGGCTGTATGCACACCCTGGAAGCGCATGGCAGTGAGGAACAGAAGAACATGTTCCTGCCCAAGATGGTCACCGGGGAATGGACTGGCACCATGTGTCTGACCGAATCCCACTGTGGCTCCGATCTGGGCACCTTGCGCACCAAAGCGGAACCCAACAGTGACGGCACCTACAGCATCACCGGCACCAAGATCTTCATCTCCGCCGGTGAGCACGACATGGCCGACAACATCATCCATCTGGTTCTGGCCCGTCTGCCTGACGCGCCCAAGGGAACCAAGGGTATCTCGGTCTTTGTTGTACCCAAGTACATGCCGGACGATAACGGCAATCCCGGTGAGCGTAATGCCCTGGAGTGTGGTGCCCTGGAGCACAAGATGGGCATCCATGGCAACGCCACCTGTGTCATGAACTTTGACGGTGCCAAAGGCTTCCTGATTGGCGAGCCGCACAAAGGCCTGGGCTACATGTTCACCATGATGAACATTGCCCGGATCGGTACCGCAATTCAGGGGCTTGGTGCCGCGGAGCTGGGTTTCCAGGGGTCTCTGGAATATGCCAAAGAGCGTCAGTCAATGCGTGCTCTTTCCGGACCGAAGAATCCCGAAGGCGCCGCCGATCCGATCATCGTCCATCCTGACGTTCGTCGTATGCTGCTGACCCAGAAGGCGGTTGCCGAGGGCGCACGGGCGCTCATCTACTATGCGGCGCAGCAGGCTGACATTGTTAACCGCAGCAACGATGAAGCGGAGCGTAAGGAAGCCGATGAACTGCTGAGTTTCCTGACACCGATCGCCAAGGCCTACCTGACCGAAATGGGCGTGGAATCGGCCAACCTCGGGATGCAGGTCTTCGGTGGGCATGGTTATATCTCCGAGTGGGGTATGGAGCAGATTGTTCGGGATGCCCGTATCGGTACCATCTATGAGGGTACTACCGGTATCCAGGCGCTTGACCTGCTCGGACGCAAGGTTCTGATGACTCAGGGTGAATCGCTCAAGCGCTTCACCAAGAAGGTGCACCTGTTCTGCAAGGAGCAGGCTGACAACGAGCAGCTCAAGGATTTCATTGAGCCTCTGGCGGCCATGAACAAGGAATGGGGCGACGTGACCATGAAAATCGGTGCGGCGGCCATGAAGGATCGCGAAGAAGTGGGTGCAGCCTCCTATGATTACCTGATGTATTCCGGCTATGCCGTTTCAGCGTATCTCTGGGCGCGTTCTGCCGATGTTGCGCAGCGTAAGCTGGCGGAAGGCACGAGCGAGGAGAGCTTCTACACAGCCAAGCTGCAGACTGCGCAGTTCTTCTTCAAGCGTCTGCTGCCTCGTGCCAAGGCCCACGTCGAAGCCATGACCAGTGGGGCTGACAACCTGATGGATATGCCGGAGGATCACTTCGCTTTCTGAGCAGTTGATGCCACCGTATGAATCGGAATCGATCGATTCAACGTATCCATTAGTGAAAACCAAGAGCCTCGCACGACGGGGCTCTTTTTTTGTGCTCAGATCCCGGGCTTCGACGTGGGCGAGAAGCCTTCGTTGCTGTAGAATTCGGCCCGGATGCTGATGACGAGGGGGCTGGTGTCTGCTGGCTCCCTGACCGAGGTGAGTACCGCCGGTACTGCCTGTAACCTTGTAAGCGGCCTGTCGGTTCGACTGACCGTCCGGGCCGGGAACCAGATGAGGGTGTTTCAATGGCTGAATACAAAGCCCCCCTGCGGGACATGCGCTTTCTGCTGAACGACGTTTTCGACGCACCGCGACAGTGGGCCTCATTGCCCGGGCTGGCTGAGACTGTGGATCCGGAAACGGCGGATGCCATTCTCGAAGAAGCCGGGAAAATTGCCTCGGGTGTTCTTGCTCCACTGAACCAGAAGGGCGATGAAGAGGGCTGCCACTGGAACGATGGCGAAGTGACCACGCCTGAAGGTTTCCGTGAGGCGTATAACACCTTTGCCGAAGGTGGCTGGGTCGGCCTCGGTGGGGATCCCGAATTTGGTGGCATGGGTATGCCCAAATCACTGGTGGCCCAGGTCGAGGAAATGATGCAGGGGGCCAATATGGCCTTTGGTCTCTGCCCCATGCTCACGGCAGGCGCCTGCCTTGCGCTGCACGCCCATGGCAGTCAGGAGCTCAAGGAGCAGTACCTGCCGAAGATGTACGACGGCAGCTGGTCCGGTGCCATGGATCTGACCGAGCCCCATGCCGGCACGGATCTGGGCATTATCCGCTCCAAGGCGGAGCCCGCCGACGATGGCAGCTACCGCATCACCGGGACCAAGATCTTCATTACCTGGGGCGAGCATGACATGGCCGAAAACATCATTCACCTGGTGTTGGCCAAACTGCCGGATGCACCTCCGGGGCCCAAGGGAATCTCCCTGTTCCTGGTGCCCAAGTTCATCCCCAATGACGATGGCTCCTCCGGTGAGCGCAACGCCTTCTCCTGTGGTTCTCTGGAGAAGAAGATGGGCATCAAGGGTTCTGCAACCTGTGTCATGAATTTTGATGGCGCCAAAGGTTGGTTGGTGGGCGAGCCTCACAAGGGCCTGATGGCCATGTTCACCATGATGAACTACGAGCGCCTGGGTGTGGGCATCCAGGGGCTGGGTATTGCCGAGGCCTCGTACCAGAACGCTCTGGCCTATGCCCAGGAGCGACTGCAGAGCCGCTCACCCACGGGCGCCCAGGAGAAGGACAAGGTGGCCGATCCCATTCTGGTCCATCCCGATGTTCGCCGCATGCTGCTGAAAATGAAGGCCTACAATGAAGGCGGCCGGGCTTTCATCACCTATGTGGCGCAGTGGCTGGATCAGGCCAAATTCAGTGATGACGCCGCTTTGCGGGAAAAAGCGGACGCCATGGTGGCGCTGCTGACGCCTGTGGCCAAGGCCTATCTGACGGACCGCGGCCTTGATTCCTGTGTCATTGGCCAGCAGGTTTTTGGTGGCCATGGCTACATCCGTGAATGGGGTCAGGAGCAGTTTGTTCGTGATGCCCGTATTGCCCAGATCTATGAAGGCACGAATGGCATTCAGGCCATGGATCTGATGGGGCGCAAGGTGGTCGCCAACAACGGGAAATTCTTTGAGTTTTTTGCCAGTGAAGTGGCGGATTTCATTACTGAAAACCAGAATGATGGGGCGCTGGAACCCTACATTCAGCCGCTTGCCGCTGCGATTGAGCGCCTGTCCGATGTGACCGAGCATGTCATCAAGGCCTCGGCCGAGGATCCGACTCAGGTGGGTGCTGCTGCCGTGGACTATCTGGATCTGTTTGGTCTTACGGCGGAAGCGTACATGTGGGCGCGCATGGTCAAGGCGGCCGCTCCGCAGGCCGAATCAGATACTTCCGGGTTTTACACCGGCAAGCTCAAAACGGCGAAGTTTTTCTACGACCGACTGCTGCCCCAGAGTGTTTCCCTCGCCGAAGGCATCCGCGCTGGCGGCCAGTCCATGATGGCGCATACAGCAGAAGAGTTCTAAGGCAGGCAAATTTAAAGGTTGCAGGCCAATGCAGTGCCTGCAACCTTTAACTCGCAACTCGCAACTCGCAACTCGCAACTCGCAACTCGCAACTCGCAACTCGCAACTCGCAACTCGCAACTCGCAACTTCTATCAAATCAGCTCATCCACCAGCGAAGGGTCACTGATGAAAGGATTGGCGTTGCCCTGCAAATCCTGGATGATCTCGTTTCTTTTCAGTTCTTCTTCGCTCGGGGGGTGATCCCGGTGCCAGGCCTGCAGGGTGGCCATGTCACTGCGCAGCGGGAGTTCATAGGTAGTGTGCATATAGATCATTGCACGGGCAACAGCACCCTTGGCATGGTCCGGCGGCTCCAGATCCCGATAGGTGATCAGTTCGCCGCATTCCCCTTCACTGTATCCCCGACGGACTTCCCCGTAACGGTCGCCTCCCCGGCTCATTTCAAAGCTTGAGCGTACCGGGTACATGTTGTGCAGATCCGACGCGACGCGCTGATAGGTTTCGTTTTCCCGCGGCAGGTTCGGGCCGTGGGGCAGCGCAGTTCATCCCGTGCCCAGGCAAGGTCATAGATATGTGAAACCGTGGTCAGGATGGCGGTCGGACCGAAATCCGCCTGGCAGTAGAGCGTGGTTCCGCCTTCAGCATAGAGTTGTCCCCAGAACAGCTCTTCCGTGACCCGGTCAGGATTGGTGTGGACTGTCTGGGCTGTCGCCATTGCGCTTATGGCGATCCCCAGCATCAGGGTGATCAGCCTTTGAGTGCGCATTTCTATCTCCCTCAGTGAAGGGGTTACCCTGTTGAGTTAAAGCAACTCCTTTACTCTCAAGAATAGGCCAGTTAGTGACCGACCGTGATGAACAAAGCGTGTAGACCTGAATAGATTTGTAACAGATTTTAGCGAGAGGGGCGAGTCAGGCATTCGACCAGGGCTTCGAGCCGGTTCCAGGCTGGCGCCGTCGTGTCATACCCTTTGGTGGCGCGATCAGCCAGCAGGGCCTGTTCTCGCGCCTGTTGGCAGTGCGTAGCGGTCAAGCGGCGAGCCGCCTGCTCTATGGACTGTTGTTGCTGGCGTTGGCGGATTCCCTGGCTTCGGAAGTAGTCGACGGAGTTCTGGCCGTTGCGCCAGGCCAGCTGCAGAGCGCTCACGTGTTTGAGATCCCGGTGCAGGATGGCCAGGGCCTGTAGCGGCGCCACACCTTCCTGGCGCAGGCTGGAGAGCATTTTCAGCGCATGAGCGCGTTGCCCCCGGAAGATTTCGGCGCTGAGTTCGAACACGTTGTGCCGGCTGCTGTCGAGGACCCCGTCCTCCACCGTGCGTTCATCGATATGCGAGCCGTCTGTGATCAGGCGCAGACGTTCGATTTCCTGGGTTGCCGCCAGCAGGTTGCCTTCAAGGCGGTCAACCAGAACCTTCAGGGCGTCTGCTGTGATCTTCAGGCCGGCACTGCGACAGCGCTGCTCCAGCCATTGAGGAAATTCCCGCGCATCGACGGGCCAGATCTGCACATGGAGGCCTCGCCCCTGCAGGCGCTTGTACCAGCTTTTACGCAATTCCCCCGCGTCCAGTCGTGGGCCTGAAACCAGCAGGACCACGTCCTCCGGCGGTTGTTCCAGAAACCGCTCGAGAAAGTCACGGCCCTGGCCGGGTTTGCCGCTGGAGAGGTGCACCTCGATACGGCGCTGGTTGGCGAACAGCGAGAGGGACTGTGTTTCCTCTGCCAGGGCATTCCAGTTGAACTGAGGGTCGACCTGAAATACCTGCCGTTCCTCAAATCCTGCCTTGCGTGCAGCGTTGCGGATCTGATCGCAGGCCTCCTGCACCAGCAGAGGCTCATCACCGGTCACCAGGTAGAAAGGCAGTATTTGCTTTTCGAGTTGGGTGGGGAGTTCACGCGGATTGATTTTCATGGCTGTTCCGCTTCCTTTTGGGCATGCGCCTGGCGTATGCGTTGGATGCGGTCTTCGTCGAACGGCGTCAGGCGTTGCACGACCTGTTGAGCCAGCCGATCCTGAACAATGTCGGTTACGCTCTGCTGCTCGGCTTCCTGGGCCAGAACCCGGGTCTCGTCACCGCGGAAGACTTCCTGAGCGTTCAGGCGGCTCTCCGCGAGAAGGGGAACATCGTCCGCACTGGTCAGGGTCATGTCGATACTGGCTTCCAGTTCAAATTCCGCTGCGGCCGCCCGGTCGGTAATGGCACTGGCGCGGCGCTTCTGGTCGTAATTGCGCACTCTCAGGTGGTAAGCGGGCGATTCATCCTCCCGAACCAGAAGTTGTCTCAGTTCAAGTTGCGAGCGGATTTCGCGACAGACGTTGGAGGGCACATTGCTGCCACAATTCAGCGCCAGGGGCCGCAGGGCCTGGGGTGTGGATTCCAGTCCCCGAAGCTGGAATCCGCAGGCTGAAACAGTGAGCGCGAGGGCGGCCAGGATCAGCGCCCGTTGGGCCGGGAGCGTGCGCTTATTTCGCAACGACATTCACCAGTTTGCCGGGTACCACAATGACTTTGTGAACGGTCTTGCCGTCAGTGAATCGCTGGACGTTCTCGTCGGCAAGCGCTTGTGTTTCAAGTGTTTCACGGTCGGCATCCGCCGGCACACTGAGCCGGGAACGCAGCTTCCCGTTAACCTGGACTACCAGCTCGATCTGATCCTGTTTCAGGGCCGATTCATCCGCCTGGGGCCAGGAAGCGTCCACCACTGGCGTCTCATGCCCGAGCTTCTGCCACAGAACATGGCTGATGTGAGGCGTCACCGGAGCCAGAACCAGAACCGCCGTTTCCAGAGCTTCCTGCAGTACCGCCCGATCCTGGGCTTCGCGGACCTCCAGCTTGCCTGCGTCGTTCAGCAGTTCCATGACTGCTGCAATGGCGGTATTGAAGGTCATTCGGCGACTGAAGTCATCACTGACCTTGTTGATTGTCTGATGGGTCTTGCGGTGCAGGTTCTGTTGCTGCTCGTTCAGATTGTCGGCATCCAGAGCAGGCGCGTTTTCACCCGCGGTATGCTGGGCGACCATGCGCCAGAGGCGGCGAAGGAAGCGATGGGCGCCCTCGACGCCGCTGTCAGACCATTCCAGGGATTGCTCCGGCGGTGCGGCAAACATTATAAACAGCCGCACCGTGTCGGCGCCGTACTGATCAATGATGGCCTGCGGGTCAATGCCATTGTTCTTGGATTTGGACATCTTGGTAACGCCGCCCGTAGTGACTGGCTTACCGTCGTTCCTGTGCACGGCCTGAATTACACGGCCTTTGCTGTCGCGCTCGACCTCAACGTCCTGCGGTGGAATCCACTCGGTGCCACCATTGGGAAGTTCCCGATAATAGGTCTCGGCCAGCACCATGCCCTGGCACAACAGACGGGAGAACGGCTCGTCGCTGTTGACCAGGCCCACGTCGCGCAGCAGCTTGTGGAAAAAGCGGGCGTAGAGCAGGTGAAGAATGGCGTGCTCAATGCCGCCGATGTACTGGTCCACGGGCAGCCAGTAATTGGCTGCCTTCGGGTCCAGCATGGCCTTGTCATTGTTCGGGCTGCAGTAGCGAGCGTAGTACCAGGACGATTCCATGAAGGTGTCGAAGGTATCCGTTTCGCGGAACGCGGGTTGCCCCTGATAAGTGGTTTTGGCCCAGTCCGGGTCCGTTTTCAGTGGTGACTGCACACCGTCCATGGTGACATCCTCAGGCAGGCGTACCGGCAGTTCATCCTCGGGCACTGGGGCAGACTCGCCGTTCTCCAGTGTCAGCATGGGAATGGGCGCTCCCCAGTAGCGCTGACGGGAAACGCCCCAGTCGCGCAACCGGTAGTTTGTCCGGCGGCGGCCGATGCCTTTCTCCTTGAGGTCCGAGGCAATGGCGTCAAAGGCTTCGTCGGAGTTCATGCCGGTGTAGCGTCCGGAGTTGATCAGGAGGCCTTTCTCCGTGAACGCACGCTCCTGGCAGTCCACATAGTCTTCATCGTGTGAGGTGATGACCTGTCGAATGGGGAGCCGGTATTTGCAGGCAAATTCGTGGTCGCGCTCATCGTGGGCCGGGACGGCCATCAATGCGCCGGAGCCGTACTCGAACAGTACGAAATTGGCGATCCAGACCGGTATCTCTTCTCCGGTGAGTGGATGGATCACCTTGAGGCTGGTAGGAACGCCTCGCTTTTCCATGGTTTCCATTTCGGCGGTGGTGGTGGCACTGTTGCGGCATTCCTCCACGAATTCGGCGACTTCACGGCTTTCCCTGGCGGCTTCCTGCGCCAGAGGGTGGCGCGCGGCGAGCGCCATGTAGGTGACGCCCATGAGTGTGTCGGGCCGGGTGGTGTAGACGCTCAGGCTCTCCTCGCTGTCCTTGATAGGGAACGCCAGCTCCACCCCTTCGGAACGCCCGATCCAGTTGCGCTGCATGGTCTTGACCTGTTCCGGCCAACCGTCGAGTTTGTCCAGATCGTCCAGCAGTTCGTCTGCATAGTCGGTTATGCGGATGAACCACTGTGGGATCTCCTTTTGTTCCACGATGGCGCCGGAGCGCCAGCCACGGCCGTCAACCACCTGTTCATTCGCCAGGACGGTCTGGTCCACCGGATCCCAGTTGACCGTGGCGTTTTTCTTGTACACCAGCCCCTTCTCGTAAAGGCGGGTAAAGAACCATTGTTCCCAGCGGTAGTAATCCGGGTCGCAGGTGGCGAGCTCCCGGCCCCAGTCGTAACCGAACCCAAGCTGCCGGAGCTGGTTCTTCATGTGCTCGATGTTCTGGCGGGTCCAGGCGGCCGGCGCGGTGCGATTCTGGATGGCCGCATTCTCCGCGGGCAGGCCGAAGGCGTCCCAGCCCATGGGCTGGAGGACGTTTTTCCCCTGCATACGCTGGTAACGCGACACCACATCGCCGATGGTGTAGTTGCGTACGTGCCCCATATGCAGCTTGCCGCTGGGGTAGGGAAACATGGAGAGGCAGTAGTACTTGGGGCGCTCCGGGTCTTCGCTGACGGCGAAGGTGTCGTTGGATTCCCAGAATTCCCGTGCCGTGCGCTCTACCTCTTCGGGGCGATAATGCTCTTCCATCAGTGCGTGCGCCTTATCTATGCTGTTTCACAAGTGATTTTCAGTGCGGAGAAAACACCGTATTCTAGCTTAGTGAG
>SLIH01000150.1 GCA_007135745.1 Halomonas sp.
ATGCATTTCCATGACAAAGGAACGGTCAATCTTGATCTCATGAACCGGTAGTTTACGAATGTAGGAGAGCGAGGAATAACCCGTTCCAAAATCATCGATCGCCAGCCGTATACCCGCTTCATACAGAGTCCTGAGAGCCTTGAGGGCGCTCTTGGGATCAACCATGGTTGCGGTTTCCGTGACCTCCAGGATCAAGCGATCCGGCGTCAGGCCATGGCGAGCCAGCAGATTGGTGATGCCTTCGGCGAAATCCGGCTCCTGCAGATTGCGGGCGGAGATGTTGACCGAAACCCGGATCTTCCAACCCCGTTCCTCCATTGTCCGGCAACACTTCAGTGCATGATCCACCACCCATCGAGTCAGGGGACGAATCAGCCCTGTCTGCTCGGCCATGGGGATGAATTCGTCAGGCGGAATAAAACCATATTCCGGATGATTCCAGCGCAAAAGCACTTCAAAGCCGCACACTTCACCGCTTTGGGTGCGGACCTGGGGCTGGAGATAGAGCTGAAGCGTGCTTTCATGCAGGGCGCGACGCAACTCTGTCATCAACGTCAGGCGACGCTCACTGTATGGATTGACTTCCTCAGTGTAGACCGCCACGTGACTGACACCGGTGTCGGCCTGATCGAAGGCAATAAACGCATGACGCAGAAGGGTTTCAGCATCCTGGCTGTCATCCGGGTAGAAAGAACAGCCGCCGACCATGCGAATATCGAGTTTCAGGCCCTGAAAATCCACCGGCTGGCGCAGCGCTTCCACCAGCGTCGACATCTGTTCCACCATGCTTTCCAGCGAATCCGGACGGAAAGCGCAGCCGAAGGTAATCCCTTCCACATGAGCAGCAGCAAAACGTTGCTGTTCAGTTTCCTCAATCAGCAGGCGCCGGGGCAGCGAGAGTACCACCTCGTTCATGCGGCTGGCGAGGCGGGCAAGCACCTTATCCGCGTTTTCATGTCCGAGTGTTTTGTTGATGTCATCGAAACCACGGAAATGAATAAGAACCAGCGAAAGCCGCCCCCCATCCCGTCCCCTGATACGGGCAATCTCACTTTCGAGTGTTTCTTCGAGATAGGCCCGGTTGGGCAGTTTCGTTAGTGGATGATGTTGCGCCTGTTCAAGCAGAGCCCGCTCAACCTGTTCCCGCTCCTCCATGGCTCTGAGTCGTTGTCTCTGTTCGCTGAGCCGAGCCTCGCGTTCCCGGTTGAAACGATCCCCGAGCGCAAAGGACAGCAGCATGGCCTGGGCAACGGCACCCATTTCAGTAGCATGCTGAGTCCAGAAGTTAACTGGAGCCACCCCCAGAAGCGTCATAACCCACACAAAAGTACCCAGCAACAGAGCCGCCCAGGCCGCCATGAAAAAACGGGCACTGCGGCTTCCCCGCCACACCAGCACGCAGCCCATGACCAGGATGGCCAGGCTGATCACGAATGCCAGGAACACCGACAGACGGGTCGACACGGCGTAGGACAACCCAAGCGCGGCAAATGAATTAAGCAGCGCCAGCAGGCCGAGCCCCCTGAAGTACGTGTGGAACCGCGGCATGTTATTCCTGACATTCAGGAAGTTGCTGGAGAAGAGATAGAAGAAAAACATGACGATACCGGACGCGAGCAGTGTGACGCGCTCATGGACCCCTGGCCAGGACGGATAGAGGTACTGAAAGGCCGTGCCGTGAAGGCTTGCAATAAGAATCAGAATCGTGATGTTGGTGAGCACGTAATAGCCATAGGCCCGTTCGCGCAGGAGCGTGAACAGAAACAGGTTGAAAATGATGACGGCGACCAGCATCCCATAGAACAGACTGCGCCCCACCATGTCCCGTTCGTTGGCCTGATAGAAGGCTTCGGGCTGCCAGAGCGACATGGGTACCTGATGGGAGCCGGAGGTCCGGACCCGCATGTACAGGGTGTTCTGTTCCTCGGGCGCCAGGGTCAGTGGAAACACAAAGGTTCGACCCTGGACAGCGCGGGTCTCGTGCGGGTAATTATCGCCGGTAAGATGAAAATCCCGAACTTCACCGGCACGTACGCGGTAGAATTCGATGTGATCCAGCAGGGGGTAATTGATTTCAAACAGGCGGGTGAGGCGCGAATCCGTGGGATTGACGAGCGTGACCCGATACCAATGGGTCTCCGTGGTGTAACCAAAGTTGGGACGCTGCTCCAGAAGCTCCCACTCTGGCGTCACCTCACCCGCAAGCAATGCGTCCAGAGAAACCTCTGTGTCGCGCTCAACAAAGTAATGGATGTGCTGCTCAATGACCTGTTCGCCTGTTCCAGGCGAAACACGCACTTCCGCGCTCACGCCGGGGCCGGACCACAACAGCACAAAACACCACCACGCCACCAGGCAGTACAGAACCGGGGCTTTTATACCCATGAACCACCCCGTCTATCAGCATTTACATCCCGCATAAGAATCCATTCCCATCAGGCCCGGAAAAACAGGCACCTCAGACCATGCAGTATAGACGCCCGTTTGCGGGTCTGCCCGGACAACGGGCTTATCGCACCAAGGGGTCAGAGCCCAACCGCACTGCCGGTGCCGATCACCACGCCCCCACAGGTCACCGGATCACCACTGAGGGCCACCGGCTGGCCATCCACCAGCACGGACGGATCCCCCACTGCGATGAAGCGGGGATGCACGGAATTGTAGGGTGCCGTGTGAGGGGCCAGAGGATCACCAATACGGGCCAGTGGGCGTCCGTCAAGCTGCACCGTTGCGCTGCCGGCGATGACCGGAGTGGGTGGGAAGGCACCGTGATTGGTACCGATGTCACCGAGCAGGACCACAGGTCGGGCCATATCCAATCTCCTTATTGTTCATTTACCGGGGGCAGACTCAATAGAGCCTGCGCGGAACTGAAAAACCTTGCAAAAGTGACTCGGTAAAGGGATTAGCCTCACCCAGCGGTTCCAACCGGTAGGTCACTTTGCCATCGTCAATGTGGAAGGCCACCTCGATGGCCCCCCGACTCACGCCCGTGAGCTCTGCTTCATCGAGCAGTCGGAACCAGGCCCAGGGGCCACTTTCGATCAGACTGCGGGGCGACCGGTTCACCTCACTGGGAATAAGAGTCACCCGGCTTTCGGTGCTCTCGCGCAGACTGTTGGGCCAGATCATGGGCACGGCGTTGCGCGCCCCATGACTGTAGTCAAGGATCTGACCATCGACGTTTGCCACACTTCGTCGCTTGTTCCCAGTCAGGTGCACCGGCTCCAGGGTGAACTCCACATCCAGGGAGCCCGAGCGAGTGAAGTAGGCTTCGCGGATACGCTCCACATCCTCCAGCATTTCCCGTACCGCGGGCCGCACCATACCCGCCTGGCCACGGCCACTGACCTGTTCCGGGCTGTCTTCCACAAAGAGTTTGAGATTCGATTCGTAGAATTCCGCCAGGATACCGTCGTGACCAAAGAAGGCCTCGAAGTCGGAAATACCCGCGTCACGGGAAGACTGGGGGCTGAAGGGATAACGCCCGGCCAGGGAGCGATCAAAGGGCCTCACCACCTCACTGTGCCAGAGCCGCTCCAGCTCACCCGCTGCTTCATCAAGTATGACCCGCCAGCTCTCATCGGCCAGGGTTTCCAGAAAACGCTGCATTGGCTGCGGACTGTGCCGGGCGAGACGCCGCAGGCGGAACACCGGATCCGAGCCTTCCAGCTGCAGGCGGGCACGGGCGGCATTAAGCGCCTCGCGACCGGTATCCGAGGCCTCTCGAATATCACGCACGTATTCGTGAAGTTCGTTCACGGCCGCCATCAATTCATCCAGATTGGAGCCTTCATCATCCTCACGCGCCGCCATCATGGCGTGCAGGGAAGCGAAGGGTTGCTCCACGGCCCGTGCCACCGGGTATTGCGGCAACTCCTGAAGGGCACGCTCGCTCAAGGCGTCTTCGCCACCATTAACGGAAGGATAAAGCAGGGTGTTTTCCCGCACGGTAGACAGAAGGCGTACCAGGGGCTCGCTGCTGCCACTGATGCTGTCGAGCACGGACTCGCCGTGCCCCAGGTCTTCAAAGCCCTGAATCTGAAGTGATTCCAGCGCGCCTCGCCAGGCACGGATGTAATCACGAATGTAGTGCTCTTCGACTTCGTCGCGCAGCTGCTGAATATCGGATTCGCTGAAGTCGACGTTGTCTCGCCGGCCCAGGGCCCAGTTATCCAGCAAGGCTTTTTCCGCTACGGAATCCATCCGCCCCAGAACCACCTCCATAAGCCCTTCCCTGCTGTGAATCCGGGAGAAACGGAAGCCCACCTCCTCCTGCCCGTCATCGTCGGTGAACACCACGTTGAACTGTGGTCCGACTTCCTGGCGCAGGTCCATCGGCAGCGGCAACCGCGCTTCCGCCTGCTGCAAAAGGTCTTCATAGACCCGATCCGCAGTACGCAAATCACCCAGGCGCTGCTGGGTCCGTTCAATCACCGGCTGGAATGGCGCCAACGTTTCACGGGCACGGCGGTTCCCAGCTTCACGCTCCCTGGCCAGATCGGTATGCTCCAGGGCGTAGCCGAGATGCTCACGCAATGCCTGTTGTGTTCGCCCGGAACCCGGAAAATTCTGTTGCCAGACCTGGTCCATGTGCTCGAGCACCATATCGTCACGACGTCCGCTGCCGTCATAAAGCATGCGCAGTACCCGAAGAAGATTGAGTTCGCGACGGTAATCCTCATCCCCCACGCGACTGAGCTCATCGGTTACACCCAGCATCAGCGAGGGCACGAATTCGTGGGCCAGCATCGCCAGGTAGGAATCCTCGACCACAGGGGCCACCAGATGACCCTGATAGAGGCCCAGATCGGCAACCGCCGTCCAGCGACTGCGGTAATCACCAAAAGCCAGGGTGGCTTCACGCAGATGTTCCAGTGGATTGAGCAAGTGCTGACCGGTGGTATCCATGGCGCCCACATCACTGTGCCAGGCCTGATGAAACTGATCCGCGTGCTCCTTGACGGTTTCCCCCGCCTCAACATTGGCCAGATACTGGTAATGCCACCCCAGGGTCAGCAAGCCGCCAAACAGCACGCAGGCCGCACTGGCCAGCGCCAGACGCCGACGATGGGCCCGAACCACCATGGGGCTGTCGTGCGCCAGCCCCGCCTCACGAAGAATGATCCCCGAAAAGAGCTGATCCACGAAATAACGCTGACCACGATCCGGGGGATGGGCATGCTCCTGCGTGACCGGCAGGCCATAGCGATGGCTGGCCGCCTGGAGAAAGGCATCCTCCAGCACCCCTTGCTGACAGACGGACGTCAGGTAGGTTCCACGCACTAGGGCCGGAGTGGCGAAACCATCGCTGGCCAGAAGTGTCCGCAGTGCGGACTGGATCACCGGTTTCAGGCCGCGCAGCTGCTGTACGAAGGCAAAGACACTGGCGCGCTCCTCGGCACCATGACAGTGACTGAGGCGATGAGGCAGTCGGCTTTCCAGCTCCCCCGTCAGGCCATCAAGCTCGGAATCAAGTTCATCCAGCCAACTGTCCGCATCACTGAATACCCTGTGATCGAAGGTGAAGCCCAGGGGAGCCGCTTGCTCCTCGTCGGTCAGATCGGCAAAGAACAGATCAAAGCCACGCAACCGGTCCAGCTTGGTGAGCGTGACATAGACCGGAAGACGGGTGCCGAAACCTTCCATCAGCTCCGCCAGCCGCGCACGCAGGGCCTGCATGCGCTCGGTTCGCTGGGACGAGGTCTGGCGGGCAAGTTCCGCCAGATCCAGGGTAACCAGGATGCCGTCCAGCGGTCGGCGCGGACGCGCCTCGCGCAGCCAGTCAACAAATTGTTCCCAGAGATGCTGGCGTCCTGCGCCCATGCCAGTCTCGTCCGGGTTACCCATGAAATCCCCGGCCGGATCCAGAAAGATGCCCTGCTCACTGACCCACCACTGAATTTCGGGAGCAACGCCCTCGGCCTCGGCTGCCCGGCGCAGAGGCTCCTGCAGGGCAAAATTCTGGCCCGAACGCGCCAGCAGGCTGGTTTTGCCCGCGTTTTCATGGCCCAGCACCAGGTACCAGGGCAGGCGATAGTGGCCACGCCGTCCCGGCAGGTGGTTCAGGAGGATGGACAGGCAGCGGTCGAGGTAGCGCCCCTGGCGGGCCTGTTCCTCAAGCATCCGGGCCGCGTCCTCGTCCATGCCTTCATCGCGCTTCGGATCCAGCTCCGCCAGCCGCCGCCTGAGCCTTATGCCCCAGATGACCGCCAGGGTGGCCACGATACCAAAGGTCACCAGAAGCTGGACCTGGAGACTGGCGAAGGGCCGATAGCCGCCGATTTCCCAGTGACGTCCCCACCACCACAGCGCCACCAGTGCGCCAATGATCAGAAGCGCCAGCACCAGTGGCCAGGCCTTGAGCAGCCAGGGCAGTATCTTTTTTCCTATGGAAAGCCATCGTCTCCACATAGCACGATTCCCTGTGTGATTTTCCGGGGCCTGGTGGTCGCCTCAGGCCTTTTCCAGATTACGGTCGAGCCGGGCCAATAACGCCGGCTCCCAATGATTGAGTGATACGGATTCGGTCTGACCGCGCAGATCGCTGTAATACTGTTTTGCCAGTCCGGCCAGGCCCGCCTCCTGCAGAAGATCTGCCGACAGAAGCCGCCAGTAAAACCGCTCCCGGGGTTCCTTGGCGCCAGCAAGCCCCTCTTCCAGCAGACCCAGGCCCGCAGTCAACCCTTCGTTTTCCAGTCGCTCCCTTGCTGCCTGGTAGGTGGCATCCCAGCTTTCCCCCGGCCCGGAGGCACCGTTCTCGGCCTGGCCGGCCAACCAGGCAAGGGTTTCCGGTTGAACAAAGGGCGTACCGTCGTTGAATGTGAGTTTTTCCAGCCCCGGCAGGCGCTTGAGCAGGCCGGCCAGGCTTTCGGCGATGGCCCGGGCACAGTCGCCGTGACCGAGACGCATGGCCACCTCGGCACTGAGGTAGTGTCCGTCCAACCAGAAGGGGCTGACGGACAGACTCTGTTCTATACGCCGCCACAACGCCAGATCCGGGGACTGGCTGGCAGCTTCGCGGTAATCGGCCACTCGATCGGCAGAGACCGGTGCCAGTTCCGTGCGGATGCCGTCCCGGGTCACCGGCAGGGCGGTTACAGGAAACCAGATGGCATGGCGGCGCACGCGGTAGCCCAGGGGTTCTCCGGGACTCTGCTCGCAGAGAAAATCAGCCACGGTCAGCAGGGTCTGACGAACCCCCCGCTCGTTGCCCGCTTCCAGGCGCAGGCCATCCAATGACGGAGCCGAAGAAGCGGTTGTGGCGTTGGAACCGCTGGGGCTGGAGGCGCTACTGGCCGTAGCATTGCTTTCAGCCGTCGCCGATTCACTGGCTGGCTGAGGCGCATCCGGCATCTGCTTCAGCGCATAGGAAAGGTCTCCCAACCGATCGGTCGGCAGCTCCAGGGCGCCGGCCTGTGTTTCAATGGCCGCCACCAGCTCCCGGCAATAGTCTTTCACCTGTTCTTCGCCACGGGCAGGCTTGGCCTTTTCGGCGGCGGCCGTGGCGCGCTGAATCATCTGCACAAAGAGCTTGCCACGCCCACGCTTGCCCCGCTCGCCGGGCCAGGGCCAGGCCTGCTCCCACCAGCTCTCAAGCGCACCACGCAGCATCCGCAGGGACAATGCGTAACGGGTCGCGCTGGGCCTGTGCTGCAGCGCCTGCAGAAGATGCCCCAGGACCTTCAGGTCTTTACCCTTTTCCGAAAGCAGCCGTACTGATTCCTTCTCGACGCCGTCCCAGTCAATGCTCTGCTGGTGAAGCGAGCCAAGTTTCATCAGCTCGGATTCGAGAAAATCCAGCGCCTCATCGTCTTCCAGGTTCTCCCCAACGCCTTCGTTGGCGGACAGGGGGCTGAGGATGGCCTCCAGATAGCTGTGTTGTTCCACTGCATCCATGATTGCTCTTCCTACCAGCTGCAGGCCTGGCGCAGGGGCACCATCGCCTGCTCCAGCTCATCAAGTTCAAACACCAGCCCATCAAGCACCCGCTCCTGGCTCACCAGGCGGACCTGATCGCTGCCAAACCACTCGCGCAGGGTGCGAATGGCCGGAAGGCCGCGACCGGCCTGAACCAGCCAGCCTTCGTTACGAACGCGCCAGCGCTCCGCACGGCGATCACCGCCATTGACCAGGGTCAGACCAATGGGGCCCTGTTCCAGGGGCTGCGACATCGCCACTTCCAGGCGTGTGATCCGGTCCTGGCAGCTGATGGCCAGCACCGACCCTCGGCTGCCACGCACTGGCCGGGTCAACAGCACCTGCTCCGGTTCGCCGTTGGCATCCAGACGCTTGTCCATCAGAAAGGCCGGGCTGTCCCCGTCGCGACTGCGTTCCTGCCGCATCAGGCGCTCCCAATACTCGGGTGGCGCCTCCAGGGGCATTTCCACAACCGCTTCTGTCTCGGCGTCCGGGGTGTTGAACAACTTGTCAAAACAGGCAAGCCGCGCCGCCCGGGCACTGATCTCCCGGCACTCCCCGGCCTGCAGCAACCGCTCATCAACGTCCGCCTCCTCGGCGGAAGCCGTTGCAAACAGGACCAGACCCAAAAAGCCAACCAACCCATGACGTCCTTTCATGCGCTTACCCCGGTACGTTCAGCTTGAGGCACTTGTGCGCCAGGGTGCGCTTGGGCACACCCAGGCTGGCCGCCGCCCGTGCCCGATTGCCATCGAATTGACGCAGCCGGGCTTCGATCACCCGAGCCTCAAACGCCTGGGTCGCGGCGCGCAGGTCGTGTATCTCGTGAGTCGCCAGGCTGGTGGCCCCCGCACCTTCTTCCGGCGGCTGCTCCCGGGCTTCCACATCCGTCATCCAGGACAGCGGCAGGTTCTCCACCTGAATGTCGCCATCGAGCTCGGACTGTACGCAGGCAAATTCCAGCAGGTTGCGCAGCTCGCGCACATTGCCCGGAAAGTGATAGCGGGCAAGCCGACGAAGCGCCGC
>SLIH01000205.1 GCA_007135745.1 Halomonas sp.
CGTCGCCCCAGCCGGTAAGCCCGGGAATGCCGGTTCTGAGCAGAGCATCGCGCAGGCTGGCGAGTTCCTCATCGTAGCTGTTGTCACCAATGGCCTGCTCCCAGCCCGCCTGGTACTGATCCAGCAGATCCAGCGCCCGCTGCTGGGCATCGTGTTCGTGGTTGTTGAGCATGTGGCGCAGGTCGTTGATGCTGCGCTCGAGCAGGCCCGTCGCCAGCCGGTACTCTTCTTTCTCCAAGGCGTCCTTCAGGCGCTCGTGGAGATAGCCGACGGGGCCGTTTTCAAGCTCGGCCCGGATACTCCCGGGCAGCGTGTTGAAGTAGGCCATGTATTCGTTATGGGTGAGCGACGGCACACGACCAACCAGCTCTTCCAGACCGGAACGGTTGTCGGCCAGGTTGATGCCGCGATCCTGGATTTCATCGTGCAGCGCCTCGGCGCTTTCCGGCAGTTCCCCGGTGTCGTAACCGCGAGCCTTGAGCTGCTGCAGCATTTCGAACAGGGTTTCTGGCACGTCCAGTTTGTCCGCGCCCACGTTGTGCCGTCCCGGCGGGTGGTTGTAATAGACCAGCGCGACCTTCTTCTCGGCGTTGTCTTTTGACTGCAGGGTTTCCCAGCGTTCAAGGCGGTTGGCCAGCGCCTCGACACGCTCCGCCACGGGCCGGTTGAGGCTGAGTCGCACGCCGGTGATGTCGTCGATTTCCGGCGGCTGTCCCACGGCCAGCACGCTGGGCTGACTGATGCCCTGGAGCTCGGGCATGGCCAGCCGGTAGTGCACGTCGTCCCAGGGAATGCCGTCCTCGGAGAGCTGCCATTCGGCCTCGGTCAGACCGCTCAACGAGACCGCCTTGATGACGGGCACATCCATGTCTTCAAAGGCACGGGTCACGGCCCGCCGGCCGTCGCCCCCGCCCACGGTGAAATCCTGCATGCTGACAATGCTGCTGAGGCGCGCGGGGGCCAGCCGTTGTTCCAGCGTTTCCATGGCCTCGACGCTGGCACCGCCCCAGCGCGCGAGCACGGCCACGCACTGGATGTCGCGCTGGGTCAGGGCCGCGCAGGTGGCATCCAGCACGTCCCGGTCCCCCGGACGATCGCCGTAATCCAGGTTGAGAAGCGCCACGACCGGCCCGTCTTCGAGCCCAATGTCACCAACGTCCGCACTGGCCACGCCGTCGTGATAGTAACGGATGGGTTCACGGGGTCTGGGGTCGGGCACATCGAAATCATGGCCGGATTGTTTCATCAGCCAACGCAGCATGTTGCTGATGTGTTCGGGGCTGCGCCCCTGGTAGAAGGCACGGCCTTCGAGCCAGAGCGCCTGATCAGTAAAGCGTTCCTGCTGACTGCGCAGGTGCGCTTTGGGATCCACGCCGGGCTCGGGATTGGCTGTGACTTCATTGATGGTTTCGTCACTGACACCGGCAAAGACCGACTCCCCCTGGAGCCGCGCCAGCCGGGTGATCTGGCGGCTGCTGTTCATGGCCAGGATGGGCGTTCCGGCCGGCGGGGCCGACTCGCGCATCAGCCGCTGCAGGCGTCCGGCCTGGTCGCCGAAAACCGCCGCCAGGAAGACGCCGTCAACGTCCTGCCACAGCTCGACCACCTCGGCGTCGGACTTGTCCGCCAGCTGCGCCGGCGTGCGCAGGACCACCTCATGCTCGGAATGGGCCTCCAGAAACGCATGAGCGCCCGCCGCCACTTCGGCGGCGGAGCGTTCGGAGACAATGCCCAGCACGGAGCCGGCATGAGCCAGAGGCACCGCCAGCAGCAATGCCAGAGTCAGTGCAAAACGCATCAGCGGGCTCCGTAGCGCAAGCTCACAAAGACGGTGCGACCGGCGGCCAGATAGTCGAAATCATCGGCCATGAATGGGGTTGCCCGGGCTGTGCTGTACTGGCGATTAAACATATTATCCATGTTAAAGCGCAGCGACAGTTGCTCGGCCAGCTGAACCCCTACGCGAAGATCCGCGGTTGCAAAGCCGGAGAGACGGGTGTCATTCGCGGAATCGTTGTACCGATTTCCTTCAATCACCGCCGAAGCGCCGAAGCTCACGCGGCCTTCGGTATAATCGGCGTCCACACGCGCGGACTGGGCGCTACGGCGTGCAAGACGGTTATCCGTCTCCCGGTCACGCGGATCCTGAACCGTCAGGGCGGAACGCAGCTCCAGGTTGTCCAGGCTGACGCCACCGGTCAGTTCAGCCCCTCGAATACGCGCCCTGGCGATGTTCTGAGGCGCAGAGGTCGCGGCGTCGAACTGGATCAGGTCATCCACGTCCGTCTGGAAAATTGCCAGGTCCCAGAACATGCGGTTGTAGTTGCCGCGAAACCCGATTTCGCCCGTGGCGGACGTTTCCGGGTCCAGGTCCGGGTTGCCGAAACCGGGGAAGTAAAGATCGTTGAAGGTCGGTGCCCGGAAGGCCGTGCCGTAGCTGAGCCGCAGCGCGTGAGAACGATCCATCTGGAATCCGAAAGCCACGGCGCCTGTGGTTTCCTCGCCAAAGGCTTCGTTGTCGTCCCAGCGGGCGCTGAGCTGAAGATCCGCCGGACCATAACTGCTAAGAAACTGGGCAAATGCCGCCGTATTGTCGCGGCTGTCTTCCTCGAAGTCCGAGCTGCTGTCCACCTCGTCTTCCAGATACTCGGCACCGGCAATGAGCTGGTGGTGGTTAAAGGTCAGCGTATTCTCCCAACGTGCCGTGCGCGTCCTGGTGTCGAAGAACGACTCTCCGAAATCGCCCTCGTTATCCTGTTCATCCCGAGCTTCGCTGAGTTGAACAGAGGTGCGCCAGGGACCGATTACCGGCGTTTCCGCTCGCACCCCGGCAGTCTGCATGACAAAATCGGTTTCGCCGGCATCGAATTCTGTGTTGCCCCGGCTGTGCAGCCCCAGCGCGCCGATGGACGCTCCGTTGTCGAATTCGTGGTTTACACTGGCCGTCCCCGAGGCGTTACGGAAGCCCTTGTCTTCTCCGCCTTCACGAATACGGGTGCCGTCGGTATTGAAATAATTACCCTGAACGCTGTAGCGGGTGTTACCGGCCTTGCCGCTGGCGCCGGCGCCGGTCTGGCGAGTTGAAAAGTTACCACCGCCGACTTCCACCCACTGGGTATCACGGTCATGCTCGGGCATGGTGAAACCCTGCACCACACCGCCCACGGCGTCCGCACCATAGAGGGTGCCTCGGGGACCACGAACGATCTCCATGCGGTTGATCAGCTGCGGCGGAATATACTGCCAGGGTGCGCCGCCGGATGTGGCGGAGCGTATGCGGATGCCATCCAGCAGAAGAATGGTGGATTCACTGCCCGTGCCCCGGGTGAAGACACTGGTGTTGTTCCCGAAGCTGCCATTGCTGATGACGTTGATGCCGGGCTGGCCCCGCAGCACCGCACCCAGTTCCCGGGTCTGCTGGCGGTCCATAGCCCCGGAGTCGATAACGGTGACCGAGGACAGGCTGTCGTTGACGGTCTCCGATCCGAGCGTCGAAGTCACGACAATGGGATCAAGCTCGAAGTTGTTACCAATCTCCGGTTCCTGAGCGCTCACATTCAAGGTTGTGAGTGAAAGACTCACGGCCACGGCCAGAGGTGATCTGTGTAGAGATTTCATACTGCTGAAGCTCCCTGTTCTCTGCCGTACTTCCCCGCACGGCATGGACAAATGCGATGCGGACAGGCAATCAAACAGGGACAGGCGGCGGATGGGATTATTCAGTCACGGGCTTGAAGCCCATGGGGGAAGATCCGACCGGCCTGTCGTTGCCCACCGCAACGCTCGGCGATCCTTTCAGGCCGGTCTACGGGCTGATGAGCGAACCTGCAGGTTCTGGACGACCGCCTTCCCATGCTTCTGTGGCACAGTGGCGTGATGGCCGTCTTTGACTCAATCACCGTTGCGGGGGCAGCGCTGGAATAGCTTCTCTATGCTATGCAGAGAGAGGAGCGCACCAGCTTCCCGTTTCATCCCGATGTACAGAAATTGTCCGGGACACCTGAAGGGGAGCAAGACATTAACAAGGGGAAAGGGAGGGGTCAAATTACCAGCCGGGGGACTGGATATTGAAAGCGCCGGCACGCAGGCTCCCATGCGGGGGATGCTTTTACTCCCGTTGGAGCCTGCGTGCAGGCAATCAGATCAAACAGCCGGTCAGTTCGACTGACCTCAGGGCTGATCCCGGCCTTCTACCAGCGTCACATCGCCAATGGTCAGACCGGAACCGCCGGTGGCAAGAAAATCCGCCAATTGATTCTGGATCTCCTGATGAACTTCCACGCCTCGCGGAATGGGGAATGTGGCACCTTCTCCGCCACGCGGGTCATCATCTTCGGTCAGTGGCTGCAGCGCCGAAGCATGGCTACCGAACCGGAAACCGACAGCAGCCTGGAGTGCGCCGCCATCACGGTAACCCTGACCCAACTCCAGGGATCCGGTGCCGGGATGGTCGGCTGCAGTGGGTGCAAGGTTCAGGCCCAGGGCTGCGGCCAGTGGGGTACTGCCGGCCAGCGGGCGACCTTCAACCGCCACGGGCAATACCAGATCCGCCGGATTGGATTGGGCCCCGTCGTTGCCGAGGATCTGGGCGAGGTACACCGCTCGCGTACCCAAGCCGGTGTTGGCAATGCCCGGTGCATGGTTGAGCGGCTCCACGCTGTCGATGGCTGTCTGAACCGACGCCATGAAACGGTAGAAGTCTTCCGTTCCAGGTTCCACGCCACTTTCGGCCAGACCTTCCAGGAGCTGGGGCCCGACCGTGGCTGAGCCCTCAAGCGCCCGCATGATACCGCCGACGGGATTGAGCATCGCCACGCTGCCGATCTCCGTGTCCCAGGAGAGGAAAGGCGCTGCAACGATATTGCCCACTGAATGCCCGACAAAGTGAAGATCACTCGTGTTGATCTCGCCGAGGGCGGCGTTCTTGCCACAATCCGGTCCGGCGAAGCCGTCCTTGAACAGGCGCGTACCGCATTCGGAAATGTCGCCGTTGCGCAGATGATGGGCCAGCGTCACCAGATCCAGCGCACCCTGGCGCAGATTGTCACGCTGCGTCAGAGGCTGGGCCGGGTTGAGGAAATGCTCACCGGAGCCGTCGATGACCCCATCACTTACGGGATCACCCTCGGCATTAACCAGATCCAGATACTGGGTCCGCTCCCACAGGGTGGGCAAGGCGTCACGCATGGCTCGGGCCCAGACGATGTCGCCGTCACAGAATATCCAGCAGCTGCTGGTGATCGCGGAATCGTACAGGCGACGATTGAAGTTCGGGGCGTACAGATCGGTCAGGTCCGGGTTCTCGATGTTGTGTTCAACAAGCCCGTGCAATGGCATGTCGATACCGACAACGGCATAACCTTCCCGCGCCAGACGGTCCGCTATGGCCAGGGCGTTGGACCGGTCCTGCTGGATTGCGTGCTGGAAGATCACTACCGGGTAGCCATTGCTGCCGGGATCGGGAACGCCCGAGACACCCGGATCCGGCACCGCCATCACGACAGGAGCTGTCTGGACCTCACGCACCAGCGCCTCGCCCGAGGCCTGGCCACGGACACTGTCCGCATTACAGGGGCCTTCCGCGCATTCCCAGTTTTGATGGAGCGCCGCATCATCCTGAGCGGGGGTCGGGTGAAAATCGTTATCCGGACCACCGATGGCCAGGTCCGAAGCCGGTGCATTCAGATAGGGCAGACGGATGCTGCCGGGCAGTATTCGCGCATTCCCTCCGGGTGTGCGAGGTGCTTCTTCGCCCGTGGCCTCATCCAGATTAACCAGACAGATCACGGACTGGCATTCCGCAACGTCTTCACTGAAGAGTTGCTTGATTCCGTCGTTCTGGACGAAGTTTGCCGCCGAGGCGAAGGTGGCATCAACACGCTGGGTGGTAATGCCCCAGGCCAGCAACATGTCAATGCGACCGAGGTCGATGTCCGGGTCATCCAGGATCGGCTCGATGGCATCGTTGGTTGGACACTGTATGGTGGCGAAATCACTACGGTCGGGGTCGTCGCATTCATGCAGATAGCTTTGACCACGCGCAATCGAAAACGCCAGCGGCGTGCCAACAGGTTCTCCTTCGGTATCGAGAACACCGGCAGCAACTACGGCCGTATAGGTGCGATCGTAGCCCAGGGGCTTCGCCGGCTTGATAAACAGTGCATAGTTGTCCGGATCATACTCGATCTGGAAGTCTTCTCCGGGGATCAATTCACGCTCGACCTGAGTGGACCTGACACGCTCCGGGTAATTCTCGCCGCTGGTTTCCATCTCGAACACGCGCACCGTTTCACCGGCTACCAGTGTGTCGGCGTCCACCGCACCAGTGAAGGCCATCCGCCAGGTGCCCGTGGTCGAGAAACCATCCAGGGTATTCAGGGCCTGAACCACGGCCGCCGAACTGTCGTCGGGGTCAGCAACCGGAGCATTCAGGGTACCGTCAATCTCCTCCGCAGTATTGGAGTCCGCTTCAAAGAGCAGATTATTGGGGAAGGGAATCCGCTGCTCGGCGGGTGCGAACTCAACAAGGACATTCGCACCGTTACCGAAAGCCGAGGCGCTGGTCGCCCCGAGGAATGCCGCAGCAGCAAATAGAGCTGCGAACGAGCGCAGCGTTAGGTTTCTTCTCTGGCTTCTCATGACGTCGTCTCCCTGTCGACAAATTGTTGTTTTTTGCAATCTTTGACAGTCTCGACTTCCAGACGGTGACCCTGAATGGCTGAGATGGCCAATTCGTAATGTCGCTCTGGCCAACCCTGCCGGAAAATGGGAGATTAATCCATATAAACAACGAGTTATGAATTTCGGGCTCTGCCAGGGCCCGCACCGGCTCAACCAAAACTGAGAGAAAGATCACACTGCAGACTTCAAATGGGAAGAGCCCGAGAGGCACAGACCATTAAGAGGAAGACCAGATTACGGGCAGGGGCTGGGCGGGCATTGATTGAGGGTTATTTGATCGCCTGGGTGCAGGCGATCAAATCAAAAGGCGCTTAGTGGGACTGCCCCTGGGGCTGTTCCTGGCCTTCCTCGGCAGCGGCACCGCCCTGCTCTTCCTGCTTGCGCTTGAGCGCCTGCTGGTAGATGGCGTCAAAGTTGACCGGAGCCAGCATCAGTGCCGGGAAGCTGCCCTTGGTGACGAGGGTGTCGATGCTCTCACGGGCATAGGGGAAGAGCACACTGGGGCAGTACGCGCCGAGCATCTGGCCCAGACGGGCGCCTTCGATGTTCTTGATCATGAACACACCGGCCTGCTGCACTTCCACAATGTAAGCGGTCTGCTCACCAATCTTGGTGGTCAGTGTCAGGGACAGCACAACCTCGTACTGATTGTCGCTGACCTTGGTGTGGTTGGTGTTGAGGTCCATGCTGACCTGGGGCTTCCACTGCTCCTGGAAAATCAGCGGCGTGTTCGGCGCCTCAAAAGAGCTGTCCTTGATGTAGACCCGCTGAAGAGCAAACTGGGGCTGGTTTTCGTCGGTTTGTTGCTGAGCGCCGGCCGCGCCCTGTTGGTTGTCGTTCTCTGCCATGACGGAGTTCCTGTTTGTTGTCCGTTGATTTCCGAATAAACGCCAAGCTTAGCAGAATCCCGGGCCGGGTTGTTAAGGAAGCACGTCACTTTGCTCACCCGAGCTTCGCGGTTTAGACTTTCGGCTCCACGCGAACCCGGCCTATTGCTCATGCTCAAGCGATTCATCGCCGCGAACCTGCTGATACTGCTCTCGCCCTGGACTTTCGGCGGCTCCTATCTGGGCCCGGAGGATCGCCAGCTGCGCAGCGATATCCAGTTGCTTGCCGACGCCGGCGTGCTTGAGCGCCCCATGACTACCTGGCCCATTCCCGCAGAATCACTCCGTTCCATAAAAAACAGCAACATCAACGGCTCGGCCATGCATGTGATCGCCGCCGGCAACCGGATTCTGGAGCGGGTGAACCGCTCCGGCGGTGAACTGAGGCTGCGCGCCACAGAGGATCCGAGCCCCCGCACCCATTTCGGTGACCAACCCATTCACCGCTACGAGTCGGCATTGGCGGTGTACGGAGAACATGGCCGCTTCGGGGGTCGGCTGGAAGGACAGTGGGTGAAGAACAAAGATGAGAGCGCGGAAGCCTGGCTTGATGGCAGCTATGGCTCGATTCGACTGGGCAACTGGCTGCTTTCCGCCGGGGCCCAGGACCGCTGGTGGGGCCCGGGCTGGGAGGGCAGCCTGATTCTCTCGGACAACGCCCGCCCGGTGCCCGCGGTGGCGATCGAGCGCAATGACGCCCGCGCTCCGGAACACCCCTGGCTGGCCTGGATCGGCCCCTGGAACCTCACCACCTTCATGGGGCAACTGGACTCGACCCGGGAAGACACGTCGCGGCCCAAATTCTTTGGTATGCGCCTGACCTTGCGGCCGCTGAAGGGGCTGGAAATCGGTCTGTCACGGACGGCGCAATGGGGCGGCGAGAACCGCCCGGAGAACCTGGATTCCTTCTGGGCCATGTTCCGGGGGGCAAGCAACCGGGGTGACAACACAGATATTGTGGGCGGTGACGCCAATCAGTTCGGCGGCTATGATTTCCGCTGGGCCTCCCCCATCGGCAACGCACCCTATGCCCTTTACGGGCAACTGATCGGTATTGATGAAGCCGGCTACCAGCCATACCAGTTTATTGGACTCGCCGGCGCCGAGTACTGGACGGCCATTGGCGCGGCCTTTGTCCGTTTCAATCTGGAGGTGGCGGACACGGAAGTGGAATTCTATCGTCGGGACCGCCGGGGCAGCCGGGCCTATGTGCATTCTTTCTACACCGACGGCTACCGCTACCGGGATCGTGTTCAGGGCCATTCCATGGATGGCGAGGGGCGCATGATTTCC
>SLIH01000129.1 GCA_007135745.1 Halomonas sp.
TGCAGGCTCGATTGGATATGCTCCAGGCATGGGGTTTGGAGGCCATCACCCTGGTGTATGTTCTGAGCACACGCTACCCCGCCGTGCCAGAGGAGAGCCACCGCCCCTACTATGAAAAACGGTTGCAGGAAGCGGCCCGTGAGCTGGAGAAAAAGGGCCTGCGGGCTGATTGGCAGATTCGTACGGGCGAGCCAGGCGCTCAGATTGTAATGGCGGCAAACGGCTGTGATGCGGATTTTATTCTGATTGGCAATCAGGGGCACAGCCGGTTCCGGGAGTTTTTCGTTGGCAGCACCGCGCTGGATATCGCCCGGCTTGCTGAGGTACCGCTCTGGCTTGAACCAGTGCATGATCCGGCCGCCGGTTCCATCAGGAGGGTGCTGCTGGCAACCGATGGATCAGAGTCCGTGGCGGCGGCCGAAGCAGCCTTTGGTCAACTGGCCCCTCTGGTTGAAGTAATGATGGCGCTGACCGTAGTCACAGCTGATCGGGATGACGAGACAGGCAGCAACGCTGCCCGCGCCCACCTTGAGCAGCTTGGTTCCCGGATTGATTCTCTGCGCAGCGCGGTTGTCCACGGAGATCCCCGGATCCAGCTTGTACGGGAGGCCTCGGAACGTGGTGTCGAGCTTCTGGTGATTGGTCAGCGCGGCAGGAATCCGTTGCAGCAGCTTATGCTGGGGAGTGTCGCAGAGGCCGCTTTTCGTGCAGCGCGAATTCCCGTGCTGCTGGTTCCGGGCACGCACTGAGCTTTAGGCGCAGCGGGGCGCGTTGGGGCGGTCGCTCATTGTCTCGAGGCGGTTGAGAGGGGTTTTCAGGTTTTCCTTCTGGCCCAGCGCCGCAGCCTCCAGAATGGATTTGGCCCACTCCGGCATCTCTTTCGCAAGATTGTAGTAGACCCACTGCCCCCTGCGATGATCGGTGAGCAGTCCACTGGCGCGCAGCTGCGCCAGATGGCGGGAAATCTTCGGCTGGGATGTGTTCAGGGCATGGGTAAGCTCACACACACAGAGCTCCCCCTGTTGGTGAACGAGCAGCACCAGCATCAGTCGGGTTTCATCTGCCAGCGCTTTCAGAAAGCGCGTAGGCTCCAGAGTCATAAGCCCTTCTCTATTTCATGCCATCCTCGACCGGATTCTACTTGGCCGCGCCCGTCATGGACAGTGGTCTGGCAGGCCGCCCATAATGACTGCCGCACCCCGGAAACCGGCCAGCACCAGCAGAGCGCCGGCCGTAGTTGTTGAAGGGAGGCTTGCCTCGCGGGCGACTAGCTCCGTTCCCGCGCCACGGCCCGATAACCAATATCGCTGCGGTAGTAGACGTCATCCCAGCGGATTTGCTTCGCTGCCTCATAGGCGTGGGTTTTGGCCTCGCTGACCGAATCCCCGAGGGCGGTCACGCAGAGCACCCGACCGCCACTGGTAACCAACTTGCCATCCTGTTCCCGGGTCCCGGCGTGAAAGACTTTGCAGCTTTCGGAATCCAGGCCCTTGAGTCCCTGGATTACATCGCCCTTGCGGTAGCTTCCGGGATAACCGCCAGCGGCCATGACTACACCCAGCGCGGCCCGCTTATCCCACTCGGAGTCTTCCCGGTCCAGCCGTCCTTCCGTGGCGGCCAGGCAGAGCTGGACCAGATCGGAACGCAGGCGCATGAGGATGGGTTGGGTTTCCGGATCGCCCAGGCGGCAGTTGTATTCGATAACCCGTGGGCTGCCGTCGGGGCTAATCATCAGTCCGGCATAGAGAAAACCGGTGTAGGGCCGACCTTCGTCCGCCATGCCCGTTACCGTGGGTTCGATCACCTGCTTCATGATCCGCTCATGCACTTCGGGTGTCACCACAGGAGCAGGGGAATAGGCGCCCATGCCACCGGTATTGAGACCGGTGTCACCGTCACCGATCGCCTTGTGATCCTGGCTGGTGGCCATGGGAAGGATGTGTTTGCCATCGACCATGACGATGAAGCTGGCTTCTTCGCCCTCAAGAAAATCCTCGATCACCACCCGGTGCCCAGCATCGCCAAAGGCGTTACCCGAGAGCATGTCGCGCACGGCGTTTTCGGCTTCCTCCAGGGTCTGGGCGACAATAACCCCCTTGCCTGCGGCAAGCCCGTCGGCCTTGACCACAATGGGCGCGCCTTTTTCGCGCAGATACGCCAGCGCGGGCTCCATCTCACTGAAATTGGCGTAATCGGCCGTTGGAATCTTATGGCGCGCGAGAAAATCCTTGGTGAAGGCCTTGGAGCCTTCCAGTTCCGCGGCAGCCTGGCTGGGGCCAAAGATGGGCAGGCCGGCCTCGCGGAAGCGGTCAACAACGCCGGCGACCAGCGGCGCTTCCGGGCCGACAATGGTCAGGTCGATGCACTTTTCCGTGGCAAAGGTGATGAGCCCATCCAGGTCGTCGACGTCGAGACCGACATTGTGGATATTGGGCTCACGCAGGGTGCCGGCGTTGCCGGGCGCCACGTAGACCATTTCCACGTCCCGGGACTGCGCGGCCTTCCAGGCCAGCGCATGCTCGCGGCCACCGCCGCCGATAACCAGAATCTGCATGTTACGGATTCCCGTAGTTATGAATTGTGCTTGATTTGGAGGCGATTGAAAGGGGTTACAGGTCGCAGGTTTCAGGTTTCAGGTCAGCACCACCTGTAACCTGAGACCTGCGACTTGCAACTCGTCAGTGCCGAAAATGCCGCATCCCCGTAAACACCATCGCAATGCCATGCTCATTGGCCGCATCAATCACTTCCTGATCGCGCATGGAGCCTCCGGGCTGAATCACGGCGGTAATACCCGCCTCGGCCGCTGAATCGATACCGTCCCGGAAGGGGAAGAAGGCGTCCGAAGCCATCACCGAGCCCTTCACTTCCAGGTTCTCATCCGCAGCCTTGATGCCGGCAATCCGGGCGCTGTAGACCCGGCTCATCTGCCCGGCGCCAATGCCAATGGTGCGACCATGGCGGGCGTAGACAATGGCATTGGATTTTACGTATTTGGCCACTTCCCAGGCAAAGAGCAGGTCTTCCAGCTCTTCTTCGGTCGGTGAGCGTTCGGTCACCATCTCAAGGTTGCTTTCATCGACCATGCCGAGGTCGCGATCCTGTACCAGCAGGCCACCCGTGACGCGTTTGAAATCATAGGCGGCTTCGCGATCACCGTTGAACTCGCCACAGGCCAGTACGCGCACGTTCTTCTTGGTGGCGAGAATTTCCTGAGCCTGTGGTGCAATGGCCGGCGCTATGATCACTTCCACAAACTGGCGTTCAATGATGGCTCGGGCTGTTTCCTCGTCCAGTTCCCGGTTAAAGGCGATGATGCCGCCGAATGCGGATGTGGGGTCCGTGGTAAAGGCGAGATCGTAGGCCTGTTTCAGATCCGCCCCAATCGCCACACCACAGGGATTGGCGTGCTTGACGATAACGCAGGCCGGGTCCGCAAAGGGTTTGACGCACTCCAGCGCGGCGTCGGTGTCCGCCACATTGTTGAACGAGAGCGCCTTGCCCTGGATCTGGCAGGCAGTTGACACGGATGCCTCCCGGGCATCGCGCTCCCGATAGAACGCCGCGCTCTGATGCGGATTCTCACCATAGCGCATGTCCTGGACCTTCTCGAAACTTGTGTTGAAGGTACGGGGAAAGGATGCGGTTTCCTGTGATGGATCCAGGCGGCTGCCAAGATAATTGGCAATGGCGCCGTCGTAGGCGGCGGTATGTTCGAATGCCTTCACGGCCAGGTCGTAGCGGGTTTCGTCCGGCAGGTTGCCTTCGTGCCTGGCCAGTTCCTCCAGCACGCGATCGTAATCCGATGCATTGACGATCACGGTGACATCGCGATGATTTTTTGCCGCGGCGCGGAGCATGGCCGGACCGCCAATGTCGATGTTCTCGATGGCGGTGGGGAGGTCACAGTCCGGGTTCGCAACCGTCTGTTCGAAGGGATAGAGATTGACCACAACCATATCAATGGGCGCGATGTCCTGCTCGTTCATGACATCGTCGTCTTCACCGCGGCGGCCGAGAATGCCGCCGTGGATCTTCGGATGCAGTGTCTTGACCCGCCCCGCCATGATTTCGGGAAAGCCCGTATGTTCGGAGACTTCCCGGGCCTCAATACCGTTTTCCTTGAGCAGCCTGAACGTCCCGCCTGTGGAGAGGATTTCTACACCCCACTCAGTGAGAGTGCGGGCAAATTCAACAATGCCGGTCTTGTCGGATACGCTGATGAGCGCGCGCCGGATATGCAGATCGCTTGCCTGATGTGTCATGATGCTCCTGATTTCGGGTTAGGGAAAATGCTCTTGCGAGCGCGAGCGTTACAGCAGGCCGTGCTGCTTGAGTTTCTTGCGCAGCGTTCCCCGATTCAGACCCAGCATGGTGGAGGCGCGGGTCTGATTGTCACCAGTGTACTCCATGACTTTTTCCAGCAGAGGCGCTTCTACTTCCGACAGGACCAGCTGATACACGTCGGTCACCGGCGCGCCATCGAGTTGTGCCAGATAGTTGTCCAGTGCTTTCTCAACGCTTTCGCGCAGGGTGACGCTTGACGCGCTCTGGAGTGTTTTTTCCGCCTGGTTTTGTTCTTCTGTCATGATCTCCGCACTCATGCCACATGTACCTCTTTTATCTGTGTGCCTATGAAATAGTGATTCAGAGCGTCCAGCTGTTCCCGCGATTCCGTCAATTGATTGAAATGGCGCCGGAAGTGTCCCTCCGGATCGCTGTCGCTCAAGTACCAGCCAACGTGCTTGCGCGCAATGCGCAATCCCATGAAGTCCCCGTAGAAGCCGTGCAGTGCTTTCACGTGACCCATGAGAATGTCGCGAATTTCTTCCCGTGGCGGCGCCGGAAGAAACCGGCCCGTCCTGAGATAGTGCTCAATCTGTCGAAACAGCCAGGGTCTGCCCTGAGCTGCTCGGCCGATGAGCAGGCCGTCGGCGCCGGTGGCCTCCAATACGCTGCGGGCCTTTTCCGGTGAATTCACGTCACCGTTGGCAAACACCGGAATGTCCACGCAGCGTTTTACCCGCGCTATGGTTTCATACTCGGCCTCGCCACGGTAAGCATCAGCCCGCGTTCTTCCATGCACCGAAAGGGCCGAGATACCAATATCCTCGGCCATGCGGGCTATGCTCGGTGCATTGCGATGGCTGGCATCCCAGCCCGTGCGCATTTTCAGGGTGACTGGGACGGACACCGCATCCACAACGGCCTGCAGTATGTCCCTTACCAGTGCCTCATCCCGCATCAGGGCCGAGCCAGCGGCCTTGTTGCAGACTTTCTTGGCGGGGCAACCCATGTTGATATCAATGATCTGGGCGCCATGCTTAACATTCAGGCGTGCCGCCTCCGCCAGCATCTCCGGATCTCCGCCGGCGATCTGCACGGCCCTGGGTTCCGGCTCGCCACGGTGATCCAGCCGCAGCCGGGATTTGCGCGTATGCCAGAGCCGTTTGTCCGCCGTTACCATCTCCGAGACGGCCAGGCCGGCACCCATGCTACGGCACAGGAGTCGGAAGGGACGATCGGTCACACCCGCCATGGGAGCCAATACAAGATTGTTGGGCAGCACATGGGGGCCAATGGCAACCACGATCTTCTCCTGATGGTTGTTCGAATCAGGACGCACTGCCATGGGCCGGCAAGGCCTCGGAATGATGGGCGTCCAGACAACTGTGCAGTGGATAGGCCTGATCAAAAAACAGTCAGCCCGAGCGCAGATAATGATACTCCGCGCCTCGGACCGGTTAAAGGGGTAAGGGGGCGCAAAAACTGATTATTTTTCGCCCAGGGCTCTTGACTTGGTGGTTGATGCTGTTTTTGTGATCCCGGTTGAGGGGCTTTGGGGGAGCCTCTCGGTCGTCAAGGATCAGGAGGAGGGTAGAAAATCGATACGGTAACTGATGGCATCCCGTCCGGGGTCCTGCAGTGATAGCGATACCCTGAAAGGGGTGGCTGGCGGCATACTCTCCAGATCGCGCGCGTCTCCACCAAGGTATTCCCGTGGCTGGAAGACCCGTTGCGCGACAATGTCGTTGTTGAGGTTGGAGAAGCTGAGCGCTATGGCTGGAAAAGGCTGACTGAACCCGGCCCGGTTGACCAGCGTTGCCTCCACGAGCAGTGCATTGTCCTGATCTGGATGGCTGCGTACGATCAGCTGCCGGCTTTCGATGCGCTCCACATCCTGGAGAGGGCGCAGTTCACAGCCGGTGAGATCACACCAGCTTTCATACCAGGGACGCAGTTCGGGAACCTGGGCCAGACGGTCCTGGTGAACCCAGCCCACCTGGTAGACGAGCAGGGCAACCAGTGCCGTGGCCAGTACAGGCCATAACGCTTTCGATAACCGCCGCCGATCCGAAGCCGGTGCAGCCACGGGTTGGCTGCGCAGATCCTGCCAGATATCCGGTTCTTTGTCCGGTGCCTCCCGACTGGCGGCAGCGGCAGGCTCGGAAGTGGCATCGTTCTGTTCAGTGGCCGGTTTTTCTGATGACGTGGCTCGCGTTTTTTGCCGGGAATCTCTGTCGTCGAACTCCAGCTCGTGCTCCAGAGGGTCTGGGTCGGGCAGTTCCCAGTCATCCTGGGGGGCAGGGCGTTCATCGCTTACACCCTCTTCTTCGAGCAGGGATTCAGCCCAGCTCTCGTCATCTACCAGCGGCTGATCCTCGTCCTCGTCAAAGGTGTCATAGAACGTGGGGGTTTCGCCCTTCTCAATGGCCAGGAAGGTTTCATCGTATTCGTAGTCGGAGTCCGCTTTGGTTCCGGAATAGCCTTTTTCCTGGGCATCCTCCTCCGGATTGTCGTCGAAGATCAGTTCATCGTCCTCGTCGGTGTCCGGAGTTTTCTCTTGCTGGGCATGCTCCTCTGCGGCTGGCGCTTCCTCCGTGGTTTCCTCCGCCTCAGGCTGGGCGGTTTCTTCGGAGACAGGTTCCGAGGAGCTGTCCTCGGGCGGTGGCTCCGATGCTTCGGCGTAATCGAGGGCGTTGAAGACTTTCATGCAATGACCGCAACGCACTTTGCCATGGGCTGCGGCGAGCTGGCCTGGTGTAACCCGAAAGCGGGTCTGGCAGTGAGGACATCGTGTCAGTGTCGTGTCGTTGTCCGTCATGCTGCATGTCTGCCTGTTATTGAGAGCCGTTGCCATTGCGTAGGCCGGTCAGTCGTACCCAGCCGTTGCGGATTTCCGGAGACTCCATAGTGAACCAGCGCGCATAACGGTCGCTGACCTCCTCCTGCTGATGCGCCATGATCCCCGAGAGCACAATCCAGCCACCGGGACGAACCTGGTTGGCCAGGAGTGGGGCCAGTGACAACAGGGGCTGAGCCAGTATGTTGGCCAACATCAGGTCGCACTGGATTGAAGGCGCATCCTCTGGAAGATAGAGCGAAAGTGCGTCTTCGGCAATGTTGTTTCGGCGAGCGTTTTCGCGGCTGGCGTCCAGTGCCTGGGGATCGTTGTCCACGCCGGTGACGTGTCGGGCTCCGAGTTTGAGCGCCGCCAGCCCCAGGATCCCCGAGCCACAGCCGTAATCAACCACCTCTGCATCGCGGACATCATTGTGGTCCAGCCATTCCAGGCACAGGCGGGTGGTTGCGTGTGTACCCGAGCCAAAAGCCAGACCCGGATCCAGCATGATGTTGATGGCTTCGGGTTCCGGTGGTTCGTGCCAGCTTGGGCAGATCCAGAGGTTTTCACCGAAACGTTCCGGGTGGAAGTCTTCCATCCAGGTTCGGGTCCACTCCCGATCTTCCAGTAATTCCACTTCGATGTCGTTCAGGTCTTTCTGGGTCCGGGTATGCCAGGCTTCACGCAGAAACTGGCGGATATGTTCCAGATCGGCATCGGCATCAAAAAGTCCCGTGACCCGGGTATTTTCCCAGAGAGGGGTGGTGCCGCGTTCGGGCTCATACAGGGGATCATCCGCGCTATCCTCCATGCTGACCGCCTCGGCGCCCACTTCAAGCAGCAGGTCTTCCAGCAGTTCCGCATATTGCGGATCGGACGGGATGTGCAGTTGAACCCAGGCCATAGGCTCTATTCTCTCCTGGTTAATCAGTGGCTGCCCGGTTCAGTCGCGGATCAGCTGTTCCAGATAATGGATATTCAGATCGGCATTGCGGAAGCCGGCGTCGCGCACCAGTCGTTGGTGCAGCGGTGCGTTGGTTTTTATGCCAACGAGGATCAATTCATCGAGGGCATTGCGCATCCGGGCCAGGGCCGTTTCGCGACTTTCGCCAAAGGTGATCAGTTTGCCCACCAGGGAGTCGTAAAAAGGTGGAACGCTGTAGCCCGAATAAAGATGGGAGTCCACGCGGACACCGTTGCCTCCTGGTGGATGGAACCGTTCCACAAGGCCGGGGCTGGGAGCAAAGGTCCTGGGGTCCTCGGCATTGATGCGGCACTCCATGGCATGGCCGCGGATCTTAATCTCCTCCTGCCGGTAAGTCAGCGGTTCGCCCATGGCGATGCGCAGCTGTTCCTTCACAATATCCACGCCGGTAACCATTTCGCTTACCGGGTGTTCAACCTGCACACGCGTGTTCATCTCGATGAAATGAAACTGTCCGTCCTCGTACAGGAACTCAAAGGTGCCCGCCCCGACGTATTCCAGCTCCTGGCAGGCTTTGACGCATGCCTGCAGGGTTTCCTCCCTGGCCTGTGGGTCGATATTGGGCGCGGGGGCTTCCTCGATCACTTTCTGGTTGCGCCGTTGCAGTGAGCAGTCACGGTCACCCAGGTGAATGACGTTGCCGTGGGTGTCCGCCAGAACCTGAACTTCCACGTGCCTGGGGCGCTCCAGGTATTTTTCCAGGTAGACGGTTTCGTCTCCGAA
>SLIH01000003.1 GCA_007135745.1 Halomonas sp.
ATCAGCACCAGGTCCGGTACCACTGCCCTGGCACGCTCGAGTGCCACAGCCCCATTTTCCGCCTCATCAATCACCAGCCCTTCCGGCTCAAGAACGTCACGCACGAGCTGCCGGTTCACCGGGTTGTCGTCAACAATGAGCACGCGACCACCGTCAAACCGATAGCTGACCGGAAGGTTCTCGCTTCCAACATCAGGTGACGCGAGGGCGGTTTCCACGCCATGAAGTCGGATGATGAAGCTGGCACCCTCACCCGGCGTACTGCTGACTGAAAGCTCACCGTTCATCATTTCCACCAGTTTGCGACTGATGGCTAGCCCCAGACCGGTTCCCCCATAGCGGCGATTACTCTGGCCGGCCTGCTGTTCGAAGGCTTCGAAAATACGCTCCTGCTGCTCGGGGGCAATGCCGATCCCGGTGTCTGCGACCTCGAGCGTGAGAAGCGGGTCATCGCCTTCCTCCCAGTGGACCCGCACCAGAACGCGCCCCTGATCCGTGAACTTGATGGCGTTGCCGACAAGGTTGAACAACACCTGCCGCAGGCGGGTCTCATCCAGAACCATTACCGAAGGCAGATCCGGTGCAAGCTCAAATTCCAGATCAATGCCTTTTTCCGCTGCCCGTATCGAGAAGATATGGCGGACATCCTCCAGCAGCCGTTCCAGATCCAGAGGGCCATACTCCAGTCGCATCTTGCCTGCCTCCACACGGGACAGGTCCAGAATATCGTTGATCAGGGTAAGCAGGCTTCGGCTTCCGGCCTTGATCGATGCCAGGTAGCCTTTTTCCCGCTCACCGCTCAGGGAGCGCTCCAGCAACTCGGTATAGCCGATTACCGCATTCATCGGCGTGCGGATCTCATGAGACATGTTGGCAAGGAACTCACTCTTGGATCGGCTGGCCTCTTCCGCCTGATCTGCCAGATCCTCGGCTCTCTGCTTGGCACGCTTGAGCTCATCCTGGCTCAGGCGCAGCGCCTGCTCCGAACGCAGCCGTTCGTTGACCTCGCGGGAGAGCTTGCGATTCCAGTACAGGAAAACCGCAACCACCAGCAGTGCCAGCAGCAGGACCCGGCGCACCACGGTATAATCAACGCCGGGTTCAACATCCAGCTTCACCCATTCGTTGTAGATCTCATCCAGTTCTGCCCGGTCAATCCGAGCCAGGGCTTTTCCGAGGATGCTCGAGAGTGTGGGATTTTCGGTGCTGACCGCCAGGCGCAGGTCGTACCGATAGGGCGTAATACTGGAAACCCTCAGGTTGTTCAGGCCATAGCGATCCACGTTGTAGCTTACCCCGGGCAGGTGGGTCACCATGATATCGAGCTCGCCGGCGGAGAGTTTCTCCAACCCAACCCGTTCACTGACCACTTCCTCAAAATTGAGCTCCGGGTGATTACGCCGGACATAATCCCGCGCGGCACGGTTTTTCACCACACCGACACGCTCATCCCGCAGCTCGGACAAATCACCGACAAAACGGTGATCATCACGGATCACGAGTGCAACCGGCAGGCTCAGGTAGCTGCGGCTGAACAGGTAACGGTCCTGGGTTTCGGGCGTGCGGGGCAGTGCCGGTATCACGTCCACATCTCCCTCGGCAAGAAGCCTTTCCGGCTCTTCACCGGGATCAAGCAGAACGCGCTCGAACTCGTAATCCAACTCCTGTTCGATCAGATCGATCAGAGCCGGAACCAGCCCGCTCATACGGTCGTTCTCCATGAACTCCAGAGGTGGCCACTCGCGCCGGAGTGCAATTCTCAGTCCGGGATTGTCCGCCAGCCACTGATGCTCGGTCGCCGTCAGTGCCGGCTGCTCATCAGCATCCGCGACCGCCGTGTTCAGACCCACCCAGGCACCACGGATGTTACGGTGCTCAAGTGCCGTTATGGAGGCGATGGTGGCGTCCAGAACACCACGCAGAATGCCCTGATCGAAACGCACGGCATAGGAAAGCCGCATGGGCCGGTCATCAAGGGACTGGGCCATCTGAACGCCCTGAATCTGATTATCCTCCAGGTACTGCAGACCCACGGGAACCGGCGCCAGGAAGGCATCGGCTTCCTCGTCGAGCAGCCTCTGCATGGCCTCGTCAATGGTACGAGCCGCCACTGGGGTGAAGGATTCCACTGGGTTCAGGAGTTCAAAGGGGTAATGATCACCGTCGAGAAGAACAATGCGCCGATTGTTCAGACTTGAGAGGCTGGTAATGGCGGACTCGTCTCGGCGGATGAACACGCCGTAGGTCACCTGCATGTAGGGCCGGGTAAAGCGATACTGGCGACTGGACCAGCTGCCGGCGCTCAACATGCTGACGGCATCGAGTTCACCGCGCCCGAGCTTCTCCTCCAGCACCATCGGCGATGCACCCACCATTTCCACGGGGACACCCAGCTTTCTCTCCAGAAGCCGCGCGTACCCGGATTCGGTTCCCAGAACGCGCCCAAACCGGTTCTGGTACGCAAGCGGCGGTCGACCGACGGGAATGCCCAGGCGCAGGCTGTCCTGTTCGCTGAGCCAGACTTTCTGCTCAAAGCTCAGTTCCGGAAGGTTCTCCGTGGCCTGAAAGGGAACGCCCGAACCCCAGGCCGCTGGGGCAAACAGAAACAGGAGGACAGGCAGCGCGTGGACAATTCGGTTAATCATGACTGCTTGGGGTGGCCCTTGGGTCGATAGTCCTCGGCTTGCGCCAGACAGCTGCGGTTGCGCCCGGAGGATTTGGCACGATACATCGCTCGATCAGCCACATCCAGCAAAGAGAACGTGTCCAGCCCCTTTTCAAAACCCACTATACCGGCGGAAAAAGTGACTTCCACACGCTCCTGCCTGAAATGAAACGGCAGCTTGCTGATGTGCCGGCGCAGCTTTTCCATGACGCCATTGGCCGCTTCCGGATCCGTTTCCGGGAACAGAATGACGAATTCCTCACCACCATAACGGGCAATGAAATCGGGTTGACGCAAGTTTTCACGCAGCGACCGCGCCAGCAGCTGCAACACCTTGTCACCCGCCAGATGGCCATAGGTATCATTGAGTTCCTTGAACCGGTCGATATCAAGAATGGCCATCGAAACCGGCTGCTGGTAACGCTCCCAGCGCTCATATTCCTGCTGCAGCCGCTCCTCAAGTGCCTCGCGATTGGGCAACTGGGTCAACATATCGGTTGTGGCACGCTGGCGCTCCCGCTGCAGCTCAGTCTGCACCTCCCGGGAACGCTCCTCCAGCGCGGTCACTTTCTCCTGCAGGCCAACCACTTCCTCACGCAGCTGACGCTCACGCTCATCCCCGGCTTCACGATACTCATCAAGGGTGGCGTTAAGCCGCTGCACATGCGCGTGAACTGCCTGCTGAACCGCCTCAAGCTCCCCGGACTCAGTGGTCTCGCGGTCCATCGCCTCGATCTCACGATGCAACTGCTCGTCATAGTGCTGGCTCAGTGACTGCCAGCTGCCAAGATCCAGTGCGCCACTGCTGAACTGTGATTTTATACCGGTCAGGCGGTCATCAAGCCCACTCAGAAAGCTCTCGAATTCGCGCTGCCCTCGCCCAACCGCCGCCACCACAAGCTGGGCAACTTCATCGAGTATTCCGCGGACCTGATTCCACTGGACGCTCTCGCGCGCCCGCTCCTGAAGGTCCTCGGCCCGCTGATCAACACGTTCGGGCAGATTGAACTGAGTCTGCAGTTGTCGCACCAGAACCGCCAGGCGCTCACCCACATGAGCCACTGCGTCGTCACTGGATTGACCGCCATCGAGCTCCAGCTCCTGGTCGGTCGGTTCCGCCACAACAGAGCCATCCGAGACCACAGCCGCTTCCCCGGCATCGTGCGAAGCAGGTTGATCTGGGTCCGAACCGGACGCCTTCGGCTCCGTTTCGGTTTTACCCCAGAGCCGACTCCAGAGACCGCCGCTGGCCTTTTCATCACCAGCCGCCTCCAGGACACGGGCCTGAAGTGTTGCCAATTCGTTCAGAACCTCCGGAAGGGCCGTGTAATGGACCACCCGGGTGTCCGCCTGCTTCAGGAAACGGTTCAACGCCTTACGCTGCGGGCGATCGGCATGATCACTCAATTGCCGAACGAGTTGCTCCAGAGCCCCCCGCAGCTCCACAACGGCCTGATTACGGTTCTCATCAAACCCCGTCACCAGCTCATCCAGCCGATTCTGCAGCCCCCGCAACAGCGCCATGTCGGGCTCTTCCGCCCGGGCGGCGTCACGCAGTTGACCGAGCACCTCATCCAACCCACGATCCTGGCCCTCGGCCGCCAACGAGGCGCGCACCAGCAATCGCTGCAGGCTGTGCTTTTCATCCCGCCAGTGCTGCTCCTGGCGTTCATGGGTATCGAGCTGATCCAGATAGCGCTGCTTCCAGTCGTCGTGGCTCATGATCCTTTACCGCCTTTTGCAGGATTGCGGGACTGAGCCCGTGGATGGGCCTGATCATAGACCCGCGCCAGGTGCTGAAAGTCCAGATGGGTATAGACCTGGGTTGTGGCGATATCAGAGTGACCCAGCAACTCCTGGACAGCCCGAAGGTCACTGCTGGACTCCAGCACATGGCTGGCAAAGGAATGTCGCAGCAGGTGCGGATGGATCGCCTGATCCGCCCCATGGCGCACCCCCCAACGCCTCAGACGCGCCTGAACCGTGCGCGGATGAATCCGTCCGCCGCGGCGACTGACAAACACTGCGGGTTCACCGGCATCCGCCAGCTCGGGTCGAACACTCAGCCACTCACGCAAGGCCTTGAGCGCAGCGCGGCCAACGGGCAGAAGGCGTGTCTTACTCCCCTTACCCGTAACCCGAACCTCCGCGCCGTCGAGATCAAGATGGCGTTGATCCAGAGCCACCAGTTCAGCCAGTCGGAGACCGGAGGAATACATCAGCTCGAGTATGGCGTGATCACGAACCTCAAGGGGATCTTCCGGCACCCGATCGAGAAGGTGGCCAACCGAATCCGCATCCAGAACGCCGGGCAACGGGCGTCCGGTGCGAGGAGGACGGATATCAAGCCCAGGGTTATCCTTCAGCACGCCTTCACGCACAAGGAATGTAAAGAAACGACGGATGGAGGAGAGATGACGGGCAATGGTGCGCCCTGCCAGACCGGCGCGCGCGAGGTGCCCCACATAACGTCGCAGGGCGTGATGATCCACGGCGGACCAGGATGCCAGCGCCTGCTCCGCCATCCAGACAGCCAGACGGTCCAGATCACGTCCATAATGGTCGCAGGTATGCCTTGAGGCCCGTTTCTCACTGGCGAGATAGCGCAGGAAACGCTCGATATGGGGATCCCGCCCCGCTGCCTGCATCCCTTCTCGGTGTGCTGTCTCGCTGGTCATGTCATTTCCGGCGCCACGTGTCCACAGGTCCGCTCAGGCGTTGTCGTTGCCCGCCTCCCGCTGAACCGGCGGAGAATCAATCAGCGGCGGCAGCAGGCGACTGAGTGTATCGCTGATGTAGGACAGGAACAGCGACCCCATACTGCTGTCGAAATAATGTTCCAGTTCGCTGCTGATGGCAATCAGACCAAGGCAGTTCTGCCGCCTGATGGGGATAACAACAGCAGAGCCCACTTTTTCGGGATTGGCGAACAACGCCTGTTTATAGGAATCACGCAGGCGGCCAAAAAGCGGACGATCGTCTTCGAGTACCGTGCCGAAAATCGCCTGGGCTTCTGCCCGGTCAAAGAAGCGTAACGCGCCCCGGTGAGAGGTTTCCGGCTGCTCGGTGAACAGCAGCAGGGTCGCTCCGCCGAGTGAGAAATCACTGCGGATGCATTCATCCAGAACCGCGGCTATCTCTTCCACCGACTGGGCTTCCAGCAGCTGCATCAGAAGCCGTTTACTGCGGGCAAAAAGCTGGTCGTTCTGGCGGGCTATACTGATCAGTCCTGAAAGCTCTTCCCTCAGGGCATCCCGTTGTTCACGAAAAAGGTGAACCTGACGCTCAATCAGGGAGATGGCCTGACCGCTGTCATGGGGCAGGCGAAGCTTCTGCAGCAGCGACTCATGACGCTCAAAGAATTCCGGATGCCGCTCGAGATAGGCCAGCACATCCTCTTCTGAGACGTCCGATGCAAGCTGTTGAGCCGGTGTTTCTGTCATTCATTACCTCCACGGCACCGCCAGAACGCAACCCGCTCAGGATTTTGGATTGCGCTGACGGCGTCCACCTCGTTCATTCCTGCCGCGGCCGCGTCTGGACTCGCCCGGCAATCGGATCTGGCCTTCAAAAACCCGTGTGGCAGGGCCTTCCATGATAACAGGGTGCCCCTCACCGGACCATGTGATGGTCAGCACACCCCCTGGCAGCTCAACGTCCACAGACTCTGCCAGGATTCCCTGCAGTCGGCCAGCAACCACCGCGGCACATGCACCACTCCCGCAGGCACGGGTCTCTCCCACGGCGCGTTCGAAGACGCGCAGACGAATCGACTCCGGGGAGACCACCTGCATGAAGCCAATATTGGCACGTGCAGGAAACCGGGGATGCGATTCCAGCAACGGACCCAGGGTTTCCACAGGGGCGGATTCAACATCTTCCACGCGCAACACAGCATGGGGATTACCCATGGATACCGCGGACAGTTCGTATTCTTGCCCCTCCACTTCCACAGCGTAGGTCACGGAACGGTTATCTGCAGCAAAGGGAATGGCTGCGGGGGCCAGTTCCGGCTCTCCCATATCCACTCTCACCCGCCCCCGGTCCGTGACCTGGAGCTCCAGTACGCCGGTGTTTGTTTCTACCCGGATGGAGCGCTTGCGGGTCAGTTTCTGATCCAGAACAAAGCGGGCAAAGCAGCGCGCGCCGTTGCCGCACTGCTCCACCTCACCACCGTCCGCATTGAAAATGCGGTATCGAAAGTCTACGTCGGGGCGCTCCGGAGGCTCCACCAGCAACAGCTGATCGAAGCCCACGCCCAGGTGCCGATCGGCCATACGGCGGATCTGATGAGGCTTGAGGCGCACGGGCTGGGTGATGCCATCGATCACCATGAAATCATTGCCCAACCCGTGCATTTTCGTGAACCTCAGCCAGCCGCCGCGCTGGCGTCGGGGTTCTGGCGTCATAGAGCTTACTCCGGCAGTCGCGCTTCAAGCGCCAGTTGATCCTCGATCGTTTCCCGCCGGCGCACCTGATGCGTGCGGTCACCATCGACCATGATTTCCGGTGGACGGCCACGGCTGTTGTAATTGGAACTCATCACGAAACCGTAGGCGCCGGCTGAGCGCACTGCAAGAAGATCCCCGGGGGCGATGGCCAGTTCGCGGTCCTTGCCCAGAAAATCCCCGGTTTCACAGACTGGCCCCACCACATCATAGCGGCGAACGGGGGCGTCCGAATTCGGGTTCACCGGAACAATGGCCTGCCATGCCTCGTAAAGAGCCGGACGAATAAGATCATTCATGGCCCCATCCACCACGGCAAAATTGCGGTAATCCGAGCACTTGAGCAGTTCAACGCGGGTCACCATGATGCCCGCATTGGCAGCGATGGAGCGCCCGGGCTCAAGAATCAACTCAAGGTTGCGCTCGCCCAGACGCTCACGCAGGGCCTGCCCATACTCCGCCGGTGAAGGCGGAGTCTCATCCCGATAGGGCACGCCCAGGCCGCCTCCGAGATCCAGATGCCGGAGATGAATTCCTTCCGCCTCCAGACGCTCCACCAGCAGCAAAACCCGCTCCAGCGCATCAAGAAAGGGCGCTGTTTCCGTGAGTTGGGAGCCGATATGACAGTCAACGCCTACCACCTCAAGGTGCGGCAAAGCGGCTGCACGATGGTAGACCTCTTCCGCCCGGGCGATATCGATGCCGAACTTGTTGTCCCGCAAGCCGGTTGAGATATAGGGGTGGGTACCCGCATCCACATCCGGATTCACACGCAGGGACACCGGCGCACGACAACCGGATTCCCCGGCCACTTCATTCAGCAGCTCCAGCTCCGCTTCGGATTCCACATTGAAGCACCGTACCCCGACCTCCAGGGCCCGACGCATCTCATGTGCCTGCTTGCCAACCCCGGAAAAAACCACGCGCTGCGGATCACCGCCAGCCCGAAGGACACGCTCCAGCTCGCCCACTGAGACGATATCGAACCCCGATCCCAGGCGGGCGAGAACATCCAGAACCGCCAGGTTACTGTTGGCCTTGACGGCATAACAGATAAGATGCGGCATACCCTCAAGCGCACTGTCATAAGCCCGATAGTGACGCTCCAGCGTAGCGCGGGAATAGATGTAACAGGGCGTGCCATACCTCTGCGCAATATCGGCCACGGGCACTTCTTCCGCGAAGAGTTGCTCGCCCCGATAATTGAAATGATCCATAAAACCTTCCGCCAGCCATTCAGCCTGTCAAATGTGTCGGGATCTGCCGGCTCTCGGCCTGACGAGCCTGCTCGTCGTCCTCGGGCGCCTCGCGATAAAGTGGACCCTTCTGACCACAGCCGATCAACAACAGGCACAGGACCAACACGGCCAGGGCACCGCGTCTTTGTCTGCTCATTGTCTTCTCCCGTTGAAAACGCAACAGTATAACTTTGTCGGCGAACGAACACACCACACCCGCCCGGAACAATTTCCCCCATTGTTCAGCGCTGAGGCGAGCTGTGCTAGTCTCAAACCTCCGGTGAGCATTTC
>SLIH01000169.1 GCA_007135745.1 Halomonas sp.
AACGATTGCGTGACCGATGTTTCTATTCCGTACTGCAATTTCGACCCGGTAGGCGTGAATTTTGATGGGGTGGCACAATCTGTCGACTTTGGAGGCACTATCAATCGGGTGGGCTACGATGCCATAACGCTCGGAACTGATAGGCCTGGCGAATCTACCCCGGTTGACCCTACCCCCGTGCCCGCGCCAGCTACTCTGGCTCTTTTCCTTGTGGGGATGGGTGGATTGGCGCTCAGGGGTGTTCGCTCGCGCATTCGTAAGTCGTAAGTAAGGGCGCGGCGGGCAAGGTGCAGCATCTGCACTCCGCCGCGCGCCGTCACTGGCGAGTCAGCAACCTCTCGCGAAAGGTTGACGCCTTTCAGCTCTCTTCAGCGTTTGCCTCGTCGTGAGCGCGCGTGCGCCACAGGCTCCGGCCGACGCTGTAGCAGCGCCTTGGTCACAGCCACCAGCACACTGGTCTCGCTCGGGAAATAACCGTCGACCTTGGGTACGGCATCGTCCATATCCGCCACGCGGCGGTGGTAGAAAATGTGCATTGCCGGGCCAGGCAGCATGGTCTCGGGTCGGAAATTGGCCCGGGGGACAAAGGCCAGTTGATGGAACGGGGAAGTCCGCATAAACGCCACCACGGGCATTCTGCATTGCGGACAGGCCCCCCGAGTTAACGCTGGGGGCAGGCGATGACGCCGGAACTCGATGGCATGATCGTCTGGCAGGCTGACATCCCTGCCACTGAAGATCAGCACATCCGCATAGGCCTGTTGATAGACCGACTGGCAGATCTCACAGTGACACAGAAGCCGGGTTAACGGCTCCCCGCAAACGTCAGCGAGGCTGCTGCCGCATTGGCAGGAGGTGGTTTGGTTCACCCATAAAGTAATCATGGTACTAATTAACAGCAGTTGCGGCCGATTGGTGCAAGTTTTGGCGCCTGAAAGTGTGATGAGTGCACTTGTCTCCTCAGGCGCTCTATCCCTGTCTATACTCAGAAGTGTTCCAGCCGGCGAGAGCCCCTTGACTGGCTGAGCGCACTCCTGGAACGCTTCACATCAGCGGAAAACGCCATGCTGCAATTAATTGGAACATTCGTTCCGGTGCTGGGGGTTATCCTTTCATTCTTATTGGCTTATGTCCTGGGCCCGGGAGTTCAGCGCAACGCAGTTCTGGTTCTTGGTCCAGCGTTGACTCTGGTGGTGTGCCTGCTCATAGGTGAAACGGTAGCCCGGAACGCGAATCTGTTGTTTGCTGTTCTGCTGATGGGCCTGGTCACCTTTCTCTTCATTTACTACCCGGTACTGTTTGGGGTTTGGCTGGGGAAGAGGCTCAAGTAAGTATTGCCTGTCCTTGTACCGGCTATTCGATGTCACCGATTTTGAATGTTTCGAGCTGCACTTCGAAGTCCATGTGAAGGGGCCGGTCTGTGCCTGCGGGCTGTGCCTGAATGATGAACTGAAAAACACGCTGGAAGCTGGCGTCCAGGGTGCCGATGTAAGATACATAGCCATTCGCTTCCACGGGGTGCATGTCAATGGCTTCTACGCGCCCCGTCAGGCTTTCTTGCTGCGCACTCACTTCAGCCGGAACGGCGGCAGGCTGACGACCCGATTGATGTTCCAGAATAACCAGGCTGAGAAGGGCAAGGTTCGGGTCGGGATTGATACCGTATTGTTGTGTCATGGAGTCGGGCAGAGCGTCGGTACGGCTCACATTGGCCTGGAGCGTAAAATCCTCAAATTCCATGACATGTCCCATGGGCTGTTGGTCCTCTGCAGCCAGATCGACAGGTACTTTTTCCACGGCCAGGTCGATAGGCTGCTCAGTTTGGTCGCAGCCTGCCAGCACGGCAAACGCGGTGAACATGACGATAGACAATGTGATCGGCAGCGCGCTGCTCTTGATCTGTACCCATCCATGGTGTTTATGGCGCGTTTTACTCGACGGGAATGTAGCCACGCCCCTTTCGGTCAGGAAATCCTTCCGGGGGTCCGCGACCACTGATGCGGCGGTGTCGATGTCCATCGTCAGATCCTCCGGGGCAAGGGAACGGAACTCCGTACACCACAGTAGAGCGATGCCCGCGGCGCCGTCAGTGCGGTATCGAACTTAACGAGATCCTGCCGGAGCGCCTCAGGTTGGCCCCTCCACCCTTCCTTGCTCAAGCTACCCAAAGGGCATAGGGTAAAAGGGCGCTAAGGAATTCAGCGCTGATTGGGTGCCACTGAGCGAAGGGTCGATCACCGACCCGCCCATTGGTGTCAGGGGCCAAAGCAGGGAGCTTGAACATGGGCATTGAATTAACAGGCATTTTTGGGCTAATCCTACTGATTCTCGTGATCTATGCCGTTATCCAGACGGTTCAAAGCTCTGCCGACACCGGCGTCAAGGTGCTGTGGGTGGTGGTTCTGGTGCTCTTACCATTGGTAGGGTTTATTTTCTGGTTATTGCTGGGCCCCAAGGGATAGCAGCGCTTTGCCTCGGAGATGGGCGGTAAAGGCTCTGGGAGGCTGGATCACTCCATTCGCCGCATTAACTGACCATACCACCGATGGCCAGCCCAGGCGGCTGCATTGATGGTAAAGCCGCTGACCTGCCGGTCGCTGCCATGTAATTCGGCCGGAGACTTCTCTTCAGTCTGCGAGGCCCGTGCTTTCGATTTGGCAAGCTGCTCTGAGGTACTCTGTGGGGCGTCCATATCCTCGGCAATGGCCAGAAGCATCGCTTTGGCATGATCGCGCAGGCCTGCCTTGCTCATACTCTGCCCTGGACTAAGGGTTTGGGCAAAGCTGTCCCATTCCACAAGGATGGGCTCAATACAGGCACGGATAAAGTCAGCTAATCGCATGTTGCACCAGTCTTTTCTTCCTGGGATGGACGGCCCATGTATTGCTGGGGGCACTAGTCCGGTGCCACAGAGGTGCTCGAGGTCGCCGTTACCAGAAGCAGGAGTCCGGCATTCGCTGTCTGTAGAATCTCCAGCAGTTGCGAGCCATTCAGTTGCTGGCTTTGGTGCACGGCCACGCCAAAGAAGCCGGCAACGATAAGCGCAGCCGGGGAGTTCATCTGGCTCCGGAGTCTGCAGGCAATGCTGTCCTGACGCTGTTGAATCCTGTGATTGAGGGCTCGGATATTTGCCTTCAATGCGGCAGGCCGGGTTGCGGAGTGGTTGTGAACAGTCATTCGGCACCTCGCTTTTCTTCGGTAGTAGGGGGTGATCTGATCGCGCGCTGGGTGGCCGGAAAGCCAAACCAATGACGCATGTGCCTTATTCGCAACCAGCCCATGAGCGCGAGCAGGAAGTTGATCACGGCAAGTAACAGCATCGCGGCGACAGGTGGCAGCCCGATACCAATGAGCCCGACGGCTGCCGAGCCAATCAGGGCCAACCAGGCACTGGCGAGCAAAAGGGCCGAGACCATGGAAATGATTGCCATCCGGAGTAGGGCGCTTATGGAGAGCTGTACTTCCAGCGTGGCCAACTCAAGGTGGTCGTGGGCCAGTTCACGGAACTCGTGCGCCAGCCGCGCCATGTTGTCATCCGGCGGTTCGGGTGAAGGGGGAGCGGTGTCGCTCGCCTTCACTCCTGGAGGTTCGTCCTTGAGGCTCATGGTTTCGAACAGCAATGCTAGCGAGAGGCCAGCGCGCGGCTCAGCATGTAACCCGCTGTTGCTGCAAGTCCCAGTGCGATGAGCGGATGTTCACGCATGTAGCTGGTGCCGGTGGCAATCAGCTCTTCACCCTTGGCACTGGCCTTGTCAAACGCCTCGGAGGCATCTTTTGCCATTTCGTCGGCGCTATCCACAGCTTTGTGGGCACCAGCGGTTGCACGGTCGAGCGTCGAATGAGCGGCTTTGGACGGGACGTTAATTCCGTCCTGCGTGCTCTTGTTCATGCGACCCAGGGGCTGATCGCTGGCGCCATTGGGATTCGGGCTGGTGTTGCCTGTATGGGTTCCTGTGTCTTCAGTCATGGTATTGGCCCCGGCTGATCTTCAGCCTCTGAATTGATGTCAGGCTCCGTGACGGAATTTCCAACATCAGGCCATCAGCGGAATGAGCCCCCATAATGGAAGTATTCCGCCAGTTGGTCGGTACGTTTCACCGCATAGGCGGAAAAAAGGGGGTAGGCCAGCTGCCCGAAATCACCCCGGCAGTCGGTAGCTAACCCGTGTTCAAACAATCAACGAGCGCCAGGACAAAGAGTGCACTGGTGCATCAGGGTGCGGGCGGAGGTCACTGGCTATGATCCTGAATGCTGCAATCGCTCTTGCCACGCGTATTGATCCCACGTGGAAATAGCAGTTGGCAAACGCCATGGCTCGCCCGACTTTCTGAACATCGGTATGAACCTCAATCCAATCACTCTTTTCAGCGTTACCCACATAATCAATCGTCTGGCTTGCAGTAACGATCAGTGTTGGCGGTTGGGTTGAAAACGCTGTGCTGTAGCCCATTGCAATATCAGCCAGTGTTCCCAGCACACCGCAGTGCACTGTACCTCGTGCATTGCAGTGCTTTTCCTCTGCCTTCAGCGCAATGATGAGACCGGAAGCATCCTGCTTCTGGTAAATGGGGCCCAGTAAATCCGTGAAAGGGCTGGCATAGGGTAAGGGTTCAAATCCTTCTGGTATGGTACTCATGATTGCTCCCTCAATGTCTGATGAAATCATCCCTGTGGCTAACGGGCCTGGTGTCTCCAAACCCCTCAGGGTGGGATTCCGGCGGTGACTAGATCCATGCTATGGCTCAGAGCCCGGCGGTGCGTGACTGTCGGACTCCATGCTTCGGCTCAAGCCTGCTTTCGCTTGCCGCCAGACTGCAATAATGAACGCGGTCAGGGGCACCGCGAGTATCATGCCGATAATGCCGCCCAGTGCGATGCCCCAGAAGATCACGGAGATCACGACCAGCGCGGGGTGCAGCCCCGACCGATTAGCCATGATTCTGGGTGTCAGCAGCCAACTCTCCACCAGCTGGACGACCAGGAACACGAGCAGGCTCAGCCCCAGCAGCTGCAGGCCTCCCTCGGGCTGCAGGTAAGCCAATGGCAGAACGACAAGCAGCCCGACAATGGTGCCCAGAAAGGGCACGATATTGAGAAGGCCCAGGATCAGGCCGACGAGTATGCCGCCCTTGAGCCCGACTATCGTGAAACCCGTGGCAAGCATGGCGCCCATGACCACCGCAATCACCAACTGACCCTGAAAAAAACCCGTTACCTGACTCACAAAGACATCGACAAAATACATGACCCGCCGCTGTGTGCTGGAACTGAACACCGAGAGTATTTCCTTGGCCTGATCGCGTAGCCGGTGACCGGACAGAAGCGTAAAGAACAGCAACAAGGGCACGAAGCCCAGGGTCACCAGCGCACCGGCGTAGGACCTCAGTGTCTTGCCGGTGTCTTCCATGCTGGGCGTCAGATTCGCGAATGTGCCATCCTCCGCCCGGTCCACGAGCATCTGGGTCAGGTCCGGAAAGCGGCGTGACAGTCCTTCGACGATTCCGGGTGCAATCTCGAGGAATTGAGCAGCCTGGCGATACAGGGTCGGAACAAGCAGCAACAGGCTCCCAACGATCATCCCGATGAAAAGCAGCACGACAATGCTCGTGGCCACGACACGGGGCATTCCCGTCCATCTTTCGAGGTGATCCACCACCGGATACAGAATCAGGGCGAGAATGCCCGCTACGGATAATGGCATGATCAGGTTGAAGAAGAACGACAGGCTCTGGCCCAGAATCCAGACCACAAGGCCGATGAGTACGGCGAAGGCGATGATCAGGAACAGAATCGCAGTAACCCGAAACAGGCGGCGTTCCACCGTTCCGAACAACCGGGTTTCAGGGTTTGGGCTCATGTGTCATGCCATCGTACCTTCGCGACTTTGCTTACCCTAGCTGTGCCTACGACGCCAGTCGGTGCGTTCAGGCACACATACCGAAAAAGCCGCCAAACGCTCTGAAAATTGATATGTGACGTTTATGGGACAGCCGGATGCGGTATAATCCGCGCGCATTTTTCAGAGCGACGTGAACCCAGTGACAGGGCCTGATCGATGACCTATACGCTTTTTGACTTTCTTCAACTGATTGGTGCCCTGGGTGTTTTCATCTTCGGCATGAAAATATTCAGTGAAGGACTCCAGAATGTTGCGGGGCATCGTCTCAAGGCCATTCTCGGCGGCATGACGCGTAATCGCTTCACTGGCGTGTTAACCGGTTTCGGAACCACCGCCATCACCCAGTCCTCCACGACCACCACGGTCATGACGGTGAGTTTTGTCAATGCCGGTCTACTGACCTTTGTGCAGTCCACGGGCGTCATCATGGGGGCAAATATTGGCACCACCATCACCGCCTGGATGGTGTCGGTTTTTGGCTTCAAGTTCCAGATCACGCCCATCGCACTGGCGTTGATCGGTATCTTTTTCGGTTTCATGTTCTCCCGCAACAGCCGCTGGCGTAACGTGGCCGAAGCCATGGTGGGTTTCGGTATCCTTTTCATTGGCCTGGAGTTCATCAAGGGGGCGGTGCCCGACATTGATACTAATCCTGCCATGTTCGCTTTTCTGGATGGCTTCTCGGAGTTTGGCTACTTTTCGCTGATCCTGTTCGTTTTTGTGGGGGCCATCCTCACGCTGCTGACGCAGTCCTCGTCCGCCGCCACGACCATAACGCTGGTCATGCTGTTTGAAGGCTGGATTTCCTTTCCCATAGCGGCGGCGATGATTCTGGGCGAGAACATCGGGACGACGGTGACGGCGAACATCGCCGCCCTGGTGGGGAATGTCTATGCCAAACGTGCGGCGCGATTCCATTTCTTTTTCAACGTCATTGGTGTGATCTGGATGATGGCCATCATGTATCCGGTGCTGCACCTGATGGACGTTGCCATCCAGACATTCCTGGGCACGACCATGTCTGTTATGGATGGAGAAATTGAATCCCGTGCCAATGCGACCCTGGCGGTGTCGCTGTTTCATACCACCTTCAACGTGGCCAACGTGATACTGATGTTTGCGTTTGTGCCCTATCTGGTGCGATTTGTGGAGCGCATTCAGCCGGATCGTGGCGGTGAGGAAGAGGATTTTCACCTTCGTTATATCAGTGCAGGCATGATGTCTTCGCCCGGCCTGGCCGTGGAGCAGGTACAGAAAGAAATTCAGCGCTTTGCCGGTATCGTGGAGACGATGCACGACTCCGTATACGAACTACTGTTTTCGCTCAAGGTGGACCGGGAAGCGTTGTTGAAACGCATTCACCAATACGAGCGCACAACGGACCGGCTGGAGATCGAGATTTCTGATTATCTGGTGAGTATGAGTGAGCGTTCCCATCTGGAGCACGTGACCACCGAGCGAATCCGCTTCATGCAGATGATGATCAACGACCTGGAGCGTATTGCCGACATCTATTACCAGATCTCCAAGCTCTCTGAACGGATGAAGGAAAATGGCGCGGAATGGTCGGAAGATGCTGCTCAGGAAATAGCCCATATGATGGATGGATTGCGCGATGCAATCCAGTTCATGAGCCACAACGTGTGCGAGGAGCCGGAAGCTGTTGACCTGAAGAAAGCCATTGATCTGGAAAATCAGGTGGATGCGCTGCGCGATCGCTACCGGGAAGCCCATTTTGCCCGGCTTGAAGCCGGGAAATACACGCCCAGTGCCGGTGTTACCTTTATCGATGTACTTAACCGGCTGGAGCGTATAGGCGATCACGTGCTCAACGTCAACGAATCCGCCTCTGGCCGACGCCTCAAGGCGATGCGGATAATGGGGCTTATCGGGCAGGAGACCTGATTGATCCCTCGGGCAGGGGAATGCCTGCCCTATCGTTACGCCAAGAAGTGAAGGCTCGAATCAGTCAGACATCCTTGACTGGAGGTTGTGCCGCATTTGAGTGCACGCTCAATGCCGTCACTGTGATGAGTATCAGAGCCATCCCCAGAATCTGCATGCCCACCAGGCTTTCATCCAGAACCACAACACCGAACAGAGACGCGGTGACTGGTTCCACCATTGCCACGATCGAAGCCACGGCCGGTGCTGTATGATTCAGTCCGATGATATAAAGAACGAACGACAATCCGGCACCGAATACACCCAGCGCCACGAACAATGGCCAATCCGGTGTGGTCAGGGCCGCGGCTGTCTGGTCCCCATCGCCCGGCCAGATCAGGATGATGGCAAGTACCGCAAACGCAATGGCGAGTATCGCCTGTGGACTGCCGTGTGGCGCCGCATACTTAAAGCCGAAAATGAATACGGCGTAGGAGAGTCCGGCAAGCAGCCCGGCGCCCACACCGATCGCCGTAACGCCGCTGGCGCTGATGTCGTAGATCTGGGTAAGCAACACGATACCTGCCATCACCACGGCGATTGCGGCCCACTTCAGTGGGGTGGGGGTTTCAAGCTTCAATGCGAATGACACGAGATACACGAACACGGGAGCGCAGTACATCAATGTCGCTGCAACCGCGACACTGCCGTGCGCGATACTCAGAAAATAGAACGAGAAGTTACCTGCGACGCCGAGTCCGGCAACCGCT
>SLIH01000318.1 GCA_007135745.1 Halomonas sp.
GAAGGACAATCTTCGGCGCATGCATGACATCACCCCCACCTGGGAGGTGATCAACACCTACCCGCCGGACTACAAGGTGATTTTTGTCGGTGACGCCACCATGGCTCCCTATGAAGTCAGCCATCCCGGGGGGTCGATAGAGCACTGGAATGAAGAGGCCGGGTCGACCTGGTTCCAGCGTATTTCCGATCATTTCGCCAAGGTGGTGTGGCTGAATCCGCTGCCGGAAGAATACTGGAGCCAGGGCGGCTCACTCGCCATGATCCAGAAGCTTGTCGGATACCAGATGCACCCCATGAGTCTGGAAGGCCTGGAATCCGCCATGAAATACCTGAGCCGGTGATTCGCGGACCGGTGTGAATGGAAACCCCAGGCATAAAAAAAGGCCGATGCGGTTGAGCGACATCGGCCAAAGGCTCGGCTGATACGACAGACACCGGCTTCCGTGGAAACCAGCGCTGCCGTTTTGAGTCGAGCAAGCATTGGGCCACAATCCACAGGTGGCTGATGTAATGAAAATTTTTTGTTTTCTGGCCGAGCTGAAAACGCGTTTTTCCGACGAAGCGTAAAAAAGCCTGACAGACCGCGGAAGGCTGCTCGTGTGGATGCGGACGCCGAGTCAGGGTCATTGAACAGGCAGCGGTTAGCGATTACGGAGGACAATATGGACATGGCCCGGTTCTTTGCGGATAAGTATCCGTCCGGCATTCCACGGGAGGTGGATGTCGATGAATACAGCACCATGCTGGAAGTGTTCGAGCGGGCTGTTGTCCGTTTTGCTGACCGACCTGCCTTCAGCGGGGTGGGCGTTACCTTGAGCTACCAGCAGCTCGATGAATACAGTCGTGCTTTTGCCGCCTGGATCCAGAATCGCACCAGCCTGCGACCGGGGGATCGTATCGCCATTCAGATGCCCAATCTGCCGCAATACCCAGTGGCCGTTTTTGGCGCCCTGCGTGCCGGCCTGGTGGTCGTCAACACCAATCCCCTCTATACCACCCGGGAAATGGAGCATCAGTTCAATGACTCCGGGGCCCGCGCGATTGTTGTTCTGGCCAACATGGCGAGAAACGTAGAGCTGGTGTTGCCGAATACAGGTCTGGAGCACGTCATCGTCACCGAGATTGCGGATTTCCACCGGCCGCTCAAACGCAAGGTGATGAATATGGCGGTGCGGCACATCAAGAAGATGGTGCCAGCCTATTCCCTGCCGGACGCTGTGCCGCTGAATCGGGTACTGAAAGAGGGGCACAGGCTGGATCCCGAGCCCGTACAGTCACAGCGCGATGATATTGCGGTGCTGCAGTACACCGGCGGCACAACGGGCGTGGCGAAAGGGGCCATGCTCACGCACGGCAACCTGGTGTCGAACCTCCTGCAGGTACGACCGATGCTGCAGGAAAAGCTGGAGGAGGGAAAGGAAACCGTCATTGCACCGCTGCCGCTTTACCATATCTACTCCTTCACCATGAACTGCGGCGTCATGCTGGATACCGGCAACCATTCCGTGCTCATCCCCAATCCCAGGGATATTCCGGGTTTTGTCAGTGAGCTGAGAAAATGGCGTTTTACAGCATTTCTCGGGCTAAACACCCTGTTTGTGGCATTAACCAACAACGAAGCTTTCCGGCAACTGGATTTCAGCAACCTGAAAATCACCGCTGCCGGGGGGATGGCGCTGACCAGGGCAACTGCCGAGCGCTGGCGTGAAGTGACCGGCTGTGACGTCACGGAAGGTTATGGCCTGACCGAGACTTCGCCCGTGGTTACGCTCAATCCGCTGAGCCAGACGCAGATCGGAACGATCGGCCTGCCCATTCCCGGCACCCTTGTAAAAACAATCGACACCGGTGGCCTGGACCAGCCCATTGGCGAGGCGGGTGAGCTCTGTGTTAAAGGCCCACAGGTCATGAAGGGCTACTGGCAGCGCCCCGAAGAAACAGCAAAGTCCTTCACCGAGGACGGCTGGTTCCGCACCGGGGACATGGCGGTCATTCAGGAGGATGGTTACATCCGTATTGTTGACCGGAAAAAGGATATGATTCTGGTGTCCGGCTTTAACGTCTATCCGAACGAGATCGAGGATGTGATCACGGGCCATCCGAAGGTTCTGGAGTGTGCTGCTGTCGGGGTGCCGGATGAAAAGAGCGGAGAGGCGGTGAAAGTTTTTGTGGTGGCCAGCGATTCGGCGCTGACGGCGGAGGACATTACCGAATGGTGCCGTGAACGTCTGACGGGCTACAAGATACCGCGCCATATTGAATTCCGCGAGGAACTGCCGAAAACCAATGTCGGGAAGATTCTCCGACGGGCGCTGCGCGACGAAACCAGCAATCAGTAAAACAGTCGATTCAGAAAGCCCTGCCGGCGCCCACTGGCAGGGCTTTCTGATTCTGGATCCCCGGGAACGGAAGGCCTATGACGGCGTCACAGACAAGCTGGAGTGAACAGATCCGTCAGTCACTGGGGGATTGCCGTCAGCGCGAGGCGGGAAAGATTCTTCGCCTGCTGGGCCGGCGCACCCAGGGTGACAGGGAGCGTGAGAAGGTTGAGAACCTGCTTGCCCGTGGCCAGGAAGCCGTGGAAAACCGCCGCCAGTCGGTTCCTGAACTCAGCTACCCGGATGAACTGCCCGTCAGCGAGCGGGTGGCGGACATCCGCGCCCTGATCGAGCAGAACCAGGTGGTGATCGTGGCCGGTGAGACCGGCTCGGGCAAGACCACCCAGCTCCCGAAAATCTGCCTGGAAGCGGCGCGGGGCCTGCGGGGATTGATCGGTCATACCCAGCCCCGGCGGATTGCCGCGCGCACGGTGGCACAGCGTCTCGCCGAGGAAATGGGCACCCGGGTCGGCGAAGGGGTCGGCTACCAGGTGCGTTTCAGCGACCAGAGCAGCGAGCAGTCGCTGGTCAAGGTCATGACGGACGGGATTCTGCTCAATGAACTGGTCCACGATCGCTTTCTGGATCGTTACGACACCCTGATCATCGACGAAGCCCATGAACGCAGCCTCAATATCGATTTCCTGCTCGGGGCCCTCAAACGCATTCTCCCCAAACGTCCGGATCTGCGGGTGGTCATCACCTCCGCCACCATCGAACTGGAGCGCTTCAGCGAATTCTTTGATAACGCACCCGTGGTGGAGGTTTCCGGGCGCACCTATCCAGTTGAAGTCCGTTACCGGCCCCTGGCAGGCGATGCCGACGAGGCCGAATCCGGGTGGCCGGAAGCGATCGAGTCGATCATTCACGAAGTGGAGGTGCACGAACGCGAACTGGGGAAGCGACCGGGTGATGTGCTTGTTTTTCTGCCTGGCGAGCGGGACATCCGGCTGGTCAGCAAGGCGTTGCGGCACGCGGAGCTCAGGCACACAGAGGTGCTACCGCTCTATGCGCGTCTGAGCAATCGGGAACAGAATCGGGTATTCCAGCCTCATGGGGGGCGGCGCATCGTTCTGGCCACCAATGTGGCGGAAACCTCCCTTACCGTGCCCGGCATTCATTATGTGATTGATACCGGCCTGGCGCGGTTGAGCCGTTACAGTGTGCGCTCGAAGATCCAGCGCCTGCCGGTCGAACCGATCTCCCAGGCCAGTGCCGATCAGCGCAAGGGCCGCTGTGGACGGGTGGCGCCCGGTATCTGTTTTCGGCTTTACGACGAAACGGATTTCATCAATCGTGCGGAATTCACCGATCCCGAGATCCGCCGCACCAATCTGGCTTCCGTCATTCTGCAGATGGCCAACATGGGGCTTGGTGAGGTCAAGCGGTTTCCCTTTATCGATCCTCCCGACAAACGCCTCGTCAATGATGGTTACAAACTCCTGGAAGAGTTGGGGGCGGTCGATCGCAAACGGCAATTGACCCGCGCCGGTCGCCGCATGGCCAGACTCCCGGTCGATCCCAGGCTGGCGCGCATGTTGATCGCTGGGGAAAAACTCGGGAGCCTGGGGGAAGTGGCGGTCATAGCGGCCGGTCTGAGCATTCAGGATCCCCGCGAGCGGCCCGGTGACAAACAGCAGGCGGCGGATCAGGCGCACCAACTGTTCCACGATCCTTCCTCTGATTTTGTCGCATTACTCAACCTCTGGACCGCCTGGGAGGAGAAGCGCCAGGAGCTTTCGAGCAATCAACTGCAGAAATGGGCCCGCAAGCACTTCCTGGCGTTTCTGCGCATGCGGGAGTGGCGGGATATTCACCGCCAGATCCTGCTGCTGGCCCGGGATGAGGGTATGCAGGTCAACCGTGAACCGGCGGGCTATGCGGAAATTCATCAGGCGCTTCTTGCCGGCCTTCTGGGCAACGTGGCGGTGAAGGAAGAGAAGTTCCAGTACCTCGGTACCCGTAACCGGCGAATGTTCGTTTTCCCCGGTTCGGGGCTGGCCAGGAAACCGCCGAAATGGATTGTCAGTGCCGAGATTGTCGAGACCACCCGCGTCTTTGCGCGCATGGTGGCCAGCATCGAACCGGGCTGGATCGAACCCCTGGCGAAACACGTGGTCAAATACCATTACGCGGAGCCGCACTGGGAGAAGAAGCGTGCCCAGGTCGTGGCTTTGGAGTCGGTGACACTCTACGGCCTGCCCCTGGTTTCCGGGCGACGGGTCGGCTACGCGCGCATCGATCCGGTGCTGTCCCGGGAGCTGTTCATCCGCCGGGCCCTGGTGGAGGGGGAATACGAGACCGGGGCGCCTTTTGTGGTGGCCAACCGGGAGCTGACGGATCGCATTGAAGCCCTGGAAGACAAGGTCCGCAGACGCGATCTGCTGGTCGACGAAGAGACGCTTTTTGCGTTCTATGATCAGCGCCTGCCGGACGACATTGTCAGCGGCCGCCATTTCGAAAGCTGGTGGAAGAAGCTCTCCGGCGAGGAGCTCAAACCCTTCTACCTGAGTGAATCCGAGGTTCTCCAGCGCTCGCCGGAAGAGGCAGGAGAGGAAGACTATCCCGATCACCTGGAATGGCACGGGCTGCGCTTTGAGCTTCGCTACCACTTCGAGCCGGGCGCGGCAGAGGATGGGGTTTCGATCCGCGTGCCATTGATGGCCCTGAAACAGCTCCCGGTTGAGCGTCTCGGCTGGCTTGTGCCTGGATTACTACGGGAGAAAGCCATTGCTCTGATCAAGGCGCTTCCCAAGTCGCAGCGGCGCAATTTTGTTCCGGTGCCGGATTTTGTCGATGCCGCGCTGGCAAACCTCACCCCCTGCAATGAACCCCTTACGGTCAAGCTTGGGGCGGAGCTCGAGCGCATGACCGGGGTCAGGGTTGCGGAAGACGCCTGGGATCCCGACGCACTTGCCGACCATCTGCGCATGAACGTCCAGATCATTGATTCGAGTGGCGAGATTGTGGATCAGGGCCGGGATGTGGCAGAGCTTCTGGCACGGCATGAAGAGGGCGCAAACCAGGCACTTGAAGAGGCGGTGGCGCACAGGGCCCAGAAGCAGGCGGATTCCGGCGGCAACGCAGGGGACGCCGTCAGTGAAGAAGCGGAACGCTGGGTCTGGCCGGCGCTGCCGGACAGGGAAGAAACGGATCAGGGGGGCATGGCGGTCACCGTCTATCCGGTGCTGGAGGATTGTGGTCGTGCGGTTCGCCGCACCCAGGTTCTTGATGCTGTCCGTGCGCGCCGGTTGCATCGCCGCGGTGTGGCCAGGCTCATCATCAATCGTCTGGGCAGTGTGCTCAGGGATGTTGAGAAAACCATTCCCGGGCTGAAAGAGGCGGAATTGCTGTTCGCACCCCGCGGACGCCGGACGGACCTGATCGACGATTTCCTGATCGCCACCACTCAGCACCATTTTCTTGCCGAAGGGCCGGTGCCCCGATCCCGGGAACGCTTTGAGGCCTGTGTGGCAGAGCGCCGGGATGGAATCATTGATGCACTTTCTGAAAACGCCGATTTGCTCCGCCAGATCCTGGAACGCCACCACGAAGTCATGAAGGGACTCAAGGGCAGAATTCCCCTGAATGTTGCCCAGAGTATGGCGGATCTCAAGTTTCAGATGGAGCAACTGATCTATCCCGGTTTCATGTCCGAGACACCGCCTGAGTGGCTGCTTCACTTTCCGCGCTACATGGAAGCGGCCCTGATCCGTCTGGACAAGATGCCCCGGGAAGCAGGGCGGGAGCGGGATTTTCTTCACCAGTTTGCACCTTTCTGGCAGCGTTATGTGGAGCGCCGGGAAGCGCTCGCGCTTCAGGGTGTAGAGGACGAGGAATTGGTAACCTATCGTTGGATGCTTGAGGAATACCGCGTTTCGTTCTTCGCTCAGAAGCTGGGCACGGCCTTGACCGTATCGCCGCAACGGCTTGAGCGCCAATGGGACAAAGTGAGGCGCTGACAGAATAGGTTGTTGTGTTAGTATTCCGTTTAACCCGACCAGAAATGGAGTCTCCCGTGGCAAAAGCAGTGATCAGTGCGACCGGTCTCTTCACTCCACCGGAAGTCATCGATAACGATGAACTGGTGGAGTCGTTCAATACCTATGTGACGCAGTATAACGAACGGAACCGGGACGCCATTGAACGGGGTGAGCTGACAGCACTGGAGCCCTCCGCCTCTGCTTTTATCGAGAAAGCCTCCGGAATAAAACGCCGCCATGTCATGGATAAAGAGGGGATTCTGGATCCGGAGCGCATGTGTCCCTCCCTGACCCAGCGCAGTAACGAGGAATACGGCATCCAGTGCGATATGTCATTGGTCGCGGCGCGGGAAGCTCTTGAAAGCGCAGGGCTGTCGTCCGCGGATGTGGATGCGGTGATTGTGGCCTGCTCCAACCTGGAACGCCCCTATCCGGCGGTCGCTATTGAAGTCCAGGACGCTCTGGGCATTGAGGGCTACGCCTACGACATGAATGTCGCCTGCAGCTCGGCAACTTTCGGCATACAGGCGGCGGTGGATGCCATCAGTAACGGGCAGGCGAGGGCGGTGTTGGTGGTCAGCCCCGAGATCTGTTCCGCCCACCTTAATTTCCGTGACCGCGACAGTCACTTTATTTTCGGAGATGCCTGCACGGCGGTGCTGGTGCAGCACGAGGACGATGTCGCACCGGGCCAGGGGTTCGATATTCTGGGCACCCGGCTAAAGACCAAATTCTCCAACAACATCCGCAATAACTTTGGCTTCCTCAATAGGGCGGACGAATCCGGCATTGGTCAGCCGGACAAGCTGTTCGTGCAGCAGGGGCGGAAGGTCTTCAAGGAAGTGTCGCCCCTGGTTGCGAGCCTGATTGGCGAGCACCTGGGAAGCCTGGGGCTCAGCGCGGAGCAACTGCGGCGCATGTGGCTGCACCAGGCCAACCTGAACATGAATGAGCTGATTGCCCGACGGGTACTGGGGCGCGATCCATCGGAGGGTGAAGCGCCCACCATTCTGGATGAGTACGCCAACACCAGTTCAGCGGGCTCCATCATTGCCTTTCACCAGCACCATAGCGACCTGGGCAGCGGTGATCTGGGGATTATCTGTTCCTTTGGTGCCGGCTACTCCATAGGGAATGTCGTCGTCCGAAAGCGTTAGGTGCCAGCGGCAAGATCCCGGAGAGAATCGGGTAAAGGCGTGGGCCGTCCGTTGTCGTGGCTGATCCAGACCACCTTGGCGTCTCCTTCGGCATAGACGGTACTGTCATCATCGTCCACGACACGGTAGAAGGTCTCCAGACTGGAGTTCCCGGCCTTGCCCGTGAGCACCTCGATGGTGACCTTGGCGGGGTAGGTCAGTTCCTGCTTGAAGACCGCTCCGGCGGTAATAATCACCGGGCCTTCCCCCTGGCCATCGGCAGCAAGTCTCAAAGATGAGAACCACTGAATCCGTGCCTCTTCAAAAAAACGGAAATAAACCGTATTGTTGACGTGCCCGTAGGCATCGAGATCTCCCCAGCGGACTTGCATGGGTTGGCTGAATACAAGGCGACGATCTTTTGGCATGGTGGCTCCATCCGCTAATGAATGCCGATTCATTGTAATCACGGGCCTGACCTTTTCAATCAGCCTGTATAAATCAAACGATGGTCACTGATGAAAAACCATAGAAACAATTGGCGGTTCGTGCCTGTGTGGCTCTGTGTGGTTGTGTTTCTGTTCGCACCGGTGGGCGTGACGGCGCAGGAAGATCCCTTTGCTGAAGGGGACGAGTTCGAGGCTCCTCCGCGAAGCAGTGCCTTTGATGAACAGGACCCCTGGAAGCCCTTCAACCGCCGGGTGCACAACTTCAACGAGTTCTTCGACAGCAACATTGGTCGCCCGGTGGCCCGCGGCTATCGCACGGTTACGCCATCCCCGGTCAGCCGCAGCGTGAGTAATTTCTTCAGCAACCTGGGCGAGTTCGGCAACATCGCCAACAGCGCCCTGCAGGGCAAGGGCGAATCTGCCCTGATATCGACCGGGCGGTTCGTGTTCAACTCCACGTTCGGGTTGCTGGGGCTGTTTGACGTTGCCAGCCATTTTGATCTGGAGAGACAGAACGAAGACTTCGGGCAGACGCTGGGTTACTGGGGTGTGGATTCAGGCCCCTTTCTGGTGCTGCCGTTTCTTGGTCCCTCGACC
>SLIH01000373.1 GCA_007135745.1 Halomonas sp.
CACGATTTCATCCACCTCTGGTGAAATATCCACATCCCTCAACCAGGGCGTTTCAATCGCGTCCGGATCATTGGTATTGTCGCCACCCGCAGCCTTCAGTGCACTGAGAATATTCCTGGCACGGTCCTCATCGGGTGTCTGCCAGATCATAAAGCGATACATGACCTGTTCCCTCTGCTGCTCGTAATAGTCGCGTATCTGTTGCTCATCGATCTCAATCGACGCCATCAGCTCCTGGACATAGAGTTGCGCCAGAAGGGTTTTCCTCGCCATCTCCAGTTCAGTTTGTACCCGCTCGGCTTCATGCATGCCGCTCTCGATTGCCCGCTGTGCCAGTATTTCCGTCATGATCAGGTCGTGTGCGACGTCCTGTTGATGCATCTCGGCATCGAAGCCGTCGTCATACTCCAGCATTCCTTTACCTTGCTCCTCTCTGGATCCCAGAAGGAACTCGTAAAGGTTCATACTCAGGGGAGTTCCATTGACTATCGCGAACACTTCCGACTCTTTCTCTTCCGCCTGAGTGGGTGCGGCAAAAGCCAGGAAGATGCCGATGCACAGAATCAAAGTTACGTTTCTCATTCATCGCCTCGTCTTGCAAAATGAGCAGGACAGCTTTGCTGACCTGCTCATTTCGGACTGCCTGCCCTGATCGTGCCGACCAGGGCGCCAGACGCGGATCATCAAAGGTAGCGTCTCACATCGTTGTAGACGCCTGGCCAGGTCAACAGAGTCAAGTGGCCCACACTGGAAGTCCGGCGGCTGTTGCCACATCTTGCATTGGTCTGCGGGATGATGATCTGATCAACGGCCGACCACAGGGACACATCACAACCACGCCCGTTCAGGGACTGCAGGAAAGACGAGTTGTAACGCATCTCAAAGCAGGCAGGGCTGAAACAACCATAGGCCCAGGAAGTGCCCTTATGGGGGGTGCCCAGCGTGACCAGACGATTGGTGGCAGCGGCCCCCCCCTCAAATACCCGGTACCAACGCGAAACCAGGCCACCATTGGAATGAGCGATAATGTCGGCTCTGCGCCAGCCATGGTTGGGGCGGATGTTATTGATGAATGAGCTCAGTTCCCTGGCGCTGGTCCTGTTGCTTTGGCCCAGACTGTTGTAACCGAACTTATAGATCGCACAGGCGGGGGTGCCATCATTCTGGAAACGATTGGCCATGGTACCAAACTGGGATTTCCAGCCCGAGTAGCCGTGGACAAAAACGATAGGATTTGCGTTACAGGCATAAGCAACGCTTCCAAACAACACAGATGCCAACAGTACCGTCAGCATGGAGAGTTTTCTTATTGGCTTCTTCACAGAGTGCTCCTTCGTTGTATTTATTCTCTGAAGCTCGTACTCCTTTAATCTCGAGCCGCCGTGTATGGAGCGGTTTCACCCAGCGTGAAACGGGCCCCATGAACTCCTTACTGCTGTTCAAAAATAAACCAGACGGCGATTTTTTAAACATCCCACGTACGGGGGATGCGGGCTAATTATGTGACGCAGCTCACACCACCCGCATGGGTGTCTCCTGAATCTCTCAGCCAGGGAATTATCATTGTCGGATGACGTTCTATAGCGTACATATGGTCACATCTCCCAAGAGTAAAAGGAGCCACGCCATGCCCTTTTCCACCGACCATATCGCTGAACTGAACCTGCTGACGCATTTTGATTCGCCCTCCTCGCTTGCGGGTATCAAGGTCCACAGCCATCAAGCGGATCCGGAGACTGTCGCGGCAGCCGAACGTCTGCATCGGAAGGGCCTGATTACGCAAAAGGATGGCGGCTACCTCACCAGCCTGGGCTGTGAGACGCTGGAACACACCCAGAAACTGCTGGGCATTCTCTCCAGTGAGGAAACAAGCCGGCTGAAGCAATGAATGCAAATGCCTATGCCCGACACGCGCCGGTCATCGCGTGTTTGTGCCTGGTGTGGCTGGCGCTCAGCAGCCTCGCACAGGGCGGGGAATCCAGGGGAAGCTGGCTGGACGTTGTACGTGAGACCCCCTATTGGGCCAGTCAGGGCGTGGCATCCAATCTGGCGACGGTTCGGCAATGGGTCCTGCTCAGCGAGGGTTATTGCAGCCAGGCCGAACGCCACATTCTGTTCGACCATCAGGGGCGATTCCTGACGTACATCGAAAACGCCCAGACGTCCGAGGAAACCGTCAATCGCCTCAACGAGACGCGTCAGCGCCTCGCCGAGGGAGAGCGGGTTGCCCACTGGAGTCCGAGCAGCTCCGAACGACGCGGCTACCCCTTCGCTCTGGCGTGCCACCAGCCCTATGCCGACATGAACGAGGCCATAGCGCGCCTCACCGGCTCCGACGACGCCTATCGGCTCTGGGGTACCTGGGACGGCATCAGCGTTGGCGCACGGGAGGATCAGGTGTCTCTGGTCGAGCTTTTTCGGGTGGTTTATGAACATCGACGGGAACAGGGCCGCTTCACCTTTCCAGACAGCGTCATGCCGGCCTTTCTGGGCAAAACCATCATCGAAAGCGGGGGACAGAAACACGCCCTGTCGGAAAAGGCTGCGCGCGGCATCATGCAGCTGAGACCCCAGGTTCTGGATGACTGCGAAATCCCAGAAGCCTATCGCCTGCACCGCATGGCTCAGGTGGACTGTGCCCTGCGCCTTATGGAGCAGAACCACCGAAACCTTGATGACGCCTTTCAGGCTGTCTTCGGTCACCTGCCCGAGGAAAAACGCGATTACCTTTATGGCCTGCTTCTGACCCAGGCGTATCAGATCGGTGTCGGTCGCACGACCCAACTGCTGAAGGATGACGAGCTTGGCGCCGCGGCCCGTTACTTTGCCGCCAACCACGAACGCTTCAGCGCCGACGACATCCAGGTGGGACTGATCTACCACAACATGGGCCGCCGCGATATCGGCCTGCGCACCCTCTACTACGTAACCGACACCCAGATCGCACGGGACGCCCTCTGCGCGTCAAACACCATGCGCGACGATCCCTGGTGCGAACAGTACAGCTCGTCTCCAACAAGCACGCCGCGCGCACCCTAGGAATGCAAGGCTAGCGATACCGCCCACGGATCGCATCAATGGTTCCCTCGTCCCTCATATCACCTAACACCGCATCGATTTCCGGCAATCGTTTACTGAAGGGAGAGTCCTTCCCGATCAGCAACCGGAACTCCAAGGTATCCAGAATGACATCGGGTACCCGCACCAGGTCATCCTGGAGCCCCAGTTTTTCGATACTGTAGAGGGTCGTTTCCACTGTCTGCACAAAGACATCCCCCCTTCGAAAAGCCAATTTATTCAGCACATGTGGGAAATCATGGCCGTCAAAATCGACCTGATGGTCACGCAACGCCGTCTCCGCCCAACCATCTCCGAGGTAAGTCAGGATGCTGTAGCCCTCTATGCCAGACAGATCCTTGATACCTTTCATCTCTTCAAATCGAGGGTGATCCTCGTTGGTGAAAAGGCCCACTTCCGCCACAACCAAAGGCACCGTGCTGGACTTCGTGTACTGGAGGCGTGTTTCGGTTGGCCAGGTGATCATCCCATCGGCCTCTCCCCGTTCAACCGAGCGTTGCGCCCGCCGCCATGGATAGGCTTCGAATGTGACGGAAATATCCAGCCGTTCCTCCAACGCCTCTGTCAGGATATCCACGTAGACTCCCCGTGCCACACCTTCATCGCTCCAGATATAAGGGGCGAAGGAATCATAGGCCAAAGTGAACTCTGCTTGATCGCCCGCTTGAGCGGAACCACCAAGCGCCAAACAAACCCCGATGACCCAGGCAACAATCTTCGCCATTCTTCCTTCCGTTTGTGACACAGCTTTTTAATATGATTAGTCGATGGCCCTGGCGAATTCAATACGTTCTATTGCACGCAACCAGGTACAGCAACCAGGTTTCTGTCCATCGCATCTAAGCTCATTTCCTGAGAATGCGTTAGAATCAACGCATTCTCCTTTCGGCACCCCACAACAAGGAACGGGATGAACAAGCCTGGCCCCAGCATCAGACCTGAAATCCGCTACCTCATATACTTCGTTGGCTTCTGGGTGCTTCTGCTCGCGCTGGTAACGCACTTCTTTGGCACTTGGGACGACCGCAAAACCAATCCCAATCAGCAACTGGTGAGCCACACCCGCGACGGCGCCATCGAGATTCAACTGCAAGCCAACCGCCAGGGCCATTATCTGGCGAATGGCACCATCAACAACCAACACGTCACCTTTATTCTGGATACCGGCGCCACAACCGTCTCGGTCTCCGACACCATGGCACGTAAAGCCGGCCTCCAGCGGCAGCAGCGTGGCCGCGCACGCACCGCAGCCGGCACCGTAGACGTATGGAGCACAACCATCCCGGAACTGCGCCTGGGTGATCTCACCTTTCATAACGTACCCGGCACCATCAACCCGGCGATGGACCCCGACATGGTCTTATTGGGAATGAGCGTTCTGGGAGAGCTGGATTTCTCCCAACAGGCTGGTGTGCTGACCCTGCGAAAGGAAAGCCGCTAGGCACGGCTCGAAAGGACCAGGCGGGTTTCCCAGGCGGTGAATACGCCTCGCAACGTTTACCCGGAACTGCTGGATGAGGTAGCCGACGAGGCCTGATTGATGGCCTCGACGACGGCGTTGGCTGAGCGTACCGCCGATTCCAGCAGGGGCACGCCTTCGTGGGCCCAGGACCCACAAAAGAAGACTTTTCGGCCGCTTTGTTGGTGCCATCGGCCCAAGGCCTCGTGAACCCGGGCGGTGCCGGGATGGACGACGGCGCGTTCCAGGGGTACGCGGGCAAGCACGGTTTTCGGGTCTGGCTCGAACAGGGGGTTCCAGGTCTGGAACACGGGCGCCTTGCGGTTGAGGGTGGGTTCCACTTTATTGACCCAGACGGTGAACATGGGTTTTTCCAGTTCTTCGTCCATCTGAAAATTCAGGGCGGTCCAGTCGCGCTCTTTTTCGGGCAGGAAGCGGCGGTCCTGGTGGACCCAGAGTTCGCCGGAATCAAAGCCGATGTTTTCAAGCGTCTTGCGCTCGTCACCAAACTGGGTGTCATCCAGAAAGCTCAGGTGGTTGGCCTGGGTGGCGACGATCACGCGATCGAATACGCCGCCCTCGCCCCGTTCGTTGCAGACCTTAACGCCTTCGTAGCTTTCCTCGACCTGAACCACGGGGCTGCCGGAATATAGAGGCAGGTCATTGGTCAGGCCCTGGACCAGGGCGGACGTGCCGCCCTTGAGTCGGTAGAGTTCGGAGCCGTGGAGGATGCCGTGCAGAAGCGACAGAAGCTGCGCCGCCGGCCAGTTGAGCAGGTGCTTCTCTTCACAGGTGCAGATGGTGGTGAGCATGGGCAGTACCAGTCCGCGCCAGAACAGCGGGTCGAAATCCTCCTGCTGCAATACCTCCTCCAGGGTGGCGTCGGTGGGTTCCCGTTCCAGGCTGCGGGTGAGTCGCGCCAGCTGCCAGATGCCCCGGCCAATGCGCAGTGCATGGGTATCGAGATAGCGCCAGGAGCCAATAAAGGGCCAGCCCAGGAACGGGAGCTCGCCGCTGCGGAACCAGGTCTTTCCGTTGGGCCAGCTGCAGGAGGCGTGGGTGCGGACGTCGAAGGTGCCCACGCCGACTTCCCGGGCGAGCTGGAGCACGCTGGGCCAGGCATCAGGGCTCATCACGCGCAGGGGTACGTCCACCAGGCCGCCGTCGACGTTCAGGGCATGGGCATCCATGCCATGACTTTTCTGTGCCTCGAATACGGTAACGCTGTGACCAGCGTTGCGGGCGCGATAGGCAGCCGCCAGCCCCGCCATGCCGCTGCCGATTACTGCAATGGAATAGGTCATCCCGGACTCTTGTGTGAAGAATATCAGATCGAAGGGTACCAGTTTCCCGCGCGGTTAAGAATTGGCGGAAGTCCAAGAGTTAATCAGAGGCTCCTTCGCCCTCACACTCTACCTGCGCGCGCAGCTCCTCCCCGATAGGTGCCTTGGTTCGTGTGCTGGTATCAAAGTAGACGATCACCACTTTGCCCTGAGCGTGGACCCGCTCATCACGGCCTTTGCTGAGGACCTCAAAATACAGTGTCAGGCTGGTGTTGGCGATGTCCCCGATACCGAGATCGACCACCAGATCATCCGTAAGCAGGGCCGGCTCCAGGTAATCAATGGCCGTGTGCGCGACAAAAGGCCGCACTGAGGGCGGATGAACCGTTGCCAGATCGCGAAAATAGGCATGGTGCGCCGCTTCCACAAAGGAAAGATAGGCAACATTATTGATGTGACCATGCATGTCCGTGTCACCGAGGCGGGCCTGCACAGAGATCCGTTTTCTTCTTTTCATTGAGATGCCTTGTCGTAAATCAGAATGTGGCGGTTATTCCGGGTTAGAGTTCCAGTGCGTGACATAGCAGCCACCCGTTTGAGACACGGTAGTTGTTCATGCCAGTCTCCACGGTGTACTCTCGGCCTTTAATTGAAATCCCATGAGAACAGGCCCCGGACGCAGTAACTGCCGTGTCTACTCTAAGCCAGATACCATAAATTTCCGGAACACCGACACAAAATCATAACCGAAAGTCTGTGCTTGCCTTGTTCAGGAGACCGTTTCCATGCCCTCACCCTTACTTTCCGAGCCCCTTACACTTCCCTGCGGCGCCGTTCTGCCCAACCGGATCGCCAAGGCGGCAATGACGGAGGGATTGGCAGACAGGAATCTGCATGCGACAAAGCGTCACGAGACGCTTTATCGGCGCTGGTCCGATGGGGGGGCCGGCCTTCTGATTACCGGCAACGTGATGATTGATCGGAACGTGCTCGAGCGACCGGGCAACGTCGCCATTGATCCTGCTCCGGACCATGGCGACCCTGCCGGCATGGAAGGACTTCGTCGATGGGCGCAAGCGGGTACTCGCAACGGCAATCATCTCTGGATGCAGATTTCCCATGCCGGACGCCAGTCGCCGCGCTACGTTACGAGCAGGCCCGTGGGTCCCTCGGCCGTGCAGTTGGAGCTCATGGGTAATTACGCGAAACCCAGGGCTCTGAAAGAGGCCGAAATTCTCGATTTTATCCAGCGTTTTGCCAATGTCGCGCGTATTGCCAAAGAGGCGGGTTTCACGGGCGTTCAGATCCATTCTGCCCATGGCTATCTACTGTCCTCGTTTCTATCGCCGGTGACCAATCAGCGCAACGACCGTTGGGGAGGCTCCCTGGAAAACCGGGCACGCTTCCTTCTGGAAACAGTCCGAGCTGTGCGCACAGCGGTGGGACCCGAGTTCCCGATCGGGGTAAAACTCAATTCCGATGATTTTCGCAAGGGCGGCTTCAGCCATGAGGAGTGCCTCGAGGTGGTACGCTGGCTCAATGATGAGGGGCTGGATCTTCTGGAGATCTCCGGCGGCACCTATGAGCAGCCGCGACTTCTCGGGCATCGGGGCGATGCCAGCACGGCCCGCGAGCAGGACGTGGCGGTGCGCAGGAGCACGCTGGAACGCGAAGCCTATTTTCTGGATTATGCCGAGGGGATCCGCAAGGTCTGTGATTTTCCCCTGATGGTCACCGGTGGGTTTCGCACCCGCTCCGCCATGGAGGAAGCCCTGGCTTCCGGCAATACCGATGTCATCGGGCTGGGTCGGCCCTTATGCACGGATCCCGATACGCCGCGCAATCTGATGGATGGCACCATCAACGAGACGGTCCGCCATGAGGACAACCTGCAACTGGCACGACGCGGACTGTTTTCACCGGCCAGCCCTCTACTCCCCCTGAAGGTCATCAACGTACTGGGTGGACAGGCCTGGTATTACCAGCAGATTTTCCATTTGGCCGATGGCGAGGCGCCCAACCTTAAGCTCGGGATTCCCAGGGCATTCGGAAGCTATCTGGCAGACGAGCTTAAAACGGCCTTTCGGATGAAACGGGGAAGTAAAGAGGCAGGCTGAGCGGCCGCAACACCCCTGAAAATTACGTTGGCGAAACAAAAAGAGCATTGGCCTGGCGCTGGCCATGCTCCGAAAAGCGGATTTCACGGGTCATCGGGAAAAATCTTTCCGGTCGTTAATCTGGCTGAAACACAACCTGCGGATCTCCCTTTATAAACCGTAATTCTTATTATGCATCAATCGGTTGCGATCCCTTCCGGCCACTGCCATGGTGAAAATGCACTCGCTGATAAGAGTGCTTTTGCGTTTTTGAGCAAATAATTCATCAGAAGGAGGCCGACTATGTTGAGCTCCAAAATCAAATCAATGTTCTTCGCGCTGCTCTTTGCGTTCTGCTTTGCATTTGCGGGCACGGCAGCAGCACAGGGTGTCGCATCCGATGCCGAGATGACCGCCAGCGAGACTCTCAGCGAGCCGACCAGCAGCTGGGATACTGAAGAAGACGATGATGATGAAGACGATGAAGAAGATCCCTGGTAATTGAACGTGAGACCAGGAGATCTGGAAGCCCGGCTCTTAGTCGGGCTTTTTTGTGTATAAAAAACCCGGCTTAAGCCGGGTTTTGTATTGGCGGAGAGGGAGGGATTCGAACCCTC
>SLIH01000149.1 GCA_007135745.1 Halomonas sp.
CCATGTTTGCGGCCCTGGCCATGGCGCTGTCCAGCGTCTGCGTGCTGACCAACGCCTTGCGGCTGCGTCGTTTCGAGCCAGCCCTGGAGGGCCATGCAGCGATCAGGACCTGACAACCAACAACAGCTTGTCAGCAGGTAAGGAGACAACCCAATGATGGAAACCCTGAGTGGCCTGGCCCCGCGCCCCCTTCGGTCCATGACCCGTCAACTCAAGGGATTTGTCCGCGGTCGGCTCTGGCTTAAGGTCCTTATCGCCATGGCCCTTGGCATCATCACCGGGGTGGTGATTGGCCCCACTACCGGGATCGTCTCCCCGGAAGTCATCCCGATCCTCACGAGCTGGCTTGCGCTTCCGGGCTATGTTTTTCTGGCGCTCGTCCAGATGATTGTCATCCCTCTGGTCGTGGCTTCCATTATTCTCGGCATGGCTTCCAGTGAGAGCACAGCCCAGCTTCGCAGCACGGGTCTGCGCACTGGTCTGTTCTTTATCGGTACAACGCTGGTGGCGGTGCTGATCGGGCTGATGGTGGCCAGCGCCATCCAGCCTGGTCTGTATGTCGACACCGGGGGGCTGGAGGAGCTCAGACGCCCCCTCGCCGAGGAAACAGCAACAGCCCCGTCCATTGGTATGGCGGAGCTGCCGTCGCGTATCAGCGAGGTCATCCCCGCCAATCCCCTGCGTGCGGGGCTGGAGCAGAACATGCTTCAGGTTGTGGTGTTCGCGCTGCTGATCGGGGTGGCGCTGGTCAGCATGCCAAAGACCCAGGCGCGGCCATTGCTCGAACTTCTGGGCGCGGTGCAGGAGCTGAGCATGGTGGTGGTGCGCTGGGCCATGTACCTGGTTCCCTTTGCGGTCTTCGGGCTTCTGGTGCAACTGACGGCCCGATTGGGCGTTGAGGCCCTGTTCGGGATGAGTCTGTATGTTGTCACCGTTATTCTTGGCCTGTCCCTGATGCTGCTCGTCTATCTCCTGATCCTGAGGGTTACCACGGGCCGCCGTCCCGGTGTTTTCCTGAAAGCAGTCCGTGATGCCCAGCTGCTGGCCTTTTCCACATCCAGCTCCGCGGCGGTGATGCCGCTGACGATACAGACTGCTGAAGAAAAGCTGCATATCAGCACGGCCATTGCCCGCTTTGTGATTCCGCTCGGTACTACCATCAACATGGCCGGGACCGCCCTGTATCAGGTGGTGGCCACACTCTTCCTGGCGCAGGTGTTTGCCATCGATATCGGCATGTCCGGCATTCTTCTGGTGGTGTTTCTGGCGGTGGGAGCCTCCATCGGCTCGCCGGGCACGCCCGGCATCGGCATCGTGATTCTCTCCATGCTGCTGGGCAGCGTGGGCATCCCGGCCGCCGGCATTGCCCTGATCATTGGCGTGGACCGCATACTCGACATGTGCCGAACCACCATCAACGTCACCGGGGATCTGGTGGCCGCCTGTGTGCTCGACCGTGGCACTGTTCCCGAGCCCCAGGGGGAAACGACGGTCGATCCGGCTTCCAGTCAGTGACGGGAACCCTTATGCTTGCGACTGTTTTCTGAATGCGCGTTTCCGGAGGAGCACAATGTCTGAACGGGTCACCCTGAACATCGAAAACGATATTGCCTATGTCACCCTGAACCGCCCGGACAAGTACAACGGTCTGGATATGGGCATGTTCACCGAACTTGCCTCAGCCGCACGAGAGCTGAAAAAGAACTGCGATGTCCGCGCCGTTATTCTTCAGGGTGCCGGCAAGGCCTTCTGCTCCGGCCTGGACGTCAAGGGTGTCTCCACCAACCCGGTCAACTTCGCCCGCCTGCTGATCAAGCCGGGGCGACGAATCAGCAACCTGGCCCAGGATGTGGGCTATCTCTGGCGGGAAGTACCGGCGCCGGTCATCGCGGTGACCCACGGCGTCTGCTACGGCGGCGGTTTCCAGATCGCCCTGGGCGCGGATTTCCGCTACAGCACCCCGGACTGCGAATTCTCCATCATGGAAGCCAAGTGGGGCCTGATTCCGGACATGAGCCTGACCACCACGCTGTGCGAATTGATGCGCATCGATCAGGCCAAGGAGCTGACCATGACCGGTCGGGTATTCGATGCCCGGGAAGCAGCGGAACTGGGTGTGGTCACCCATGTCAGCGAAAACCCGCTGGATGATGCCCTCGCCTTTGTCGACGAGCTGCGCCAGAAGTCCCCCGATGCCGTCGCCGGTAGCAAGCTTTTGCTCAACCGCGCCTGGCAGGCGGACGACAAAACCGCCCTGGACTGGGAAACCCGGTTGCAGAAGAAGATTCTGGGGCGCAAAAACCAGCGGATTGCGGTGGCACGCAATACCGGGGAGCCAGAGAGGGCGTTCGAAGCACGGCGGAAGTTTTAGTGCAGGTCGCAGGTCGCAGGTCGCAGGTCGCAGGTCGCAGGTCGCAGGTCGCAGGTCGCAGGTCGCAGGTCGCAAGGAGATTATCGGTCTTCCAACCTGCGACCTGAAACCTGAAACCTGAAACCTGAAACCTGAAACCTGAAACCTGAAACCTTTACAACCTATCCCGACCCCAGCTTTCCTCAATAAGCTGACGCACCTTGTCGATTTCTTCGGGCGGCACTTCCATGGTGTGGAGCTGCCAGTCGGTGACGTCGTAATGAAAAATATAAATGCGTGATGTGAATTCGACGATGGGCAGGGAGGATTCGCCGTGCTGTTCGCCGAAACCCTCGGTGGAGACCTCGACACCATTGCCCCAGTGCTGGCCGCTGTCGTTATTGGGATTGAAAAAATAGACACGGATCTGGTCGTTCTGGTCCAGGGCAACCCGCAATATGCTGATGGCATGCCAGCCGACAAAGCGGGCCTGACTGTCCGTAACGGCAATACCGGCTGGTTGGGGATGAACCACGGGCGTATTGCCGTTGTAGAGCGGGTTATAGAGCGAGTAAAAGGTGCGGATAAACGTGTCCGTATCCTTCAGCTTTCCGGTTTCCACATCCACGGCAATGGCGAAGCCCCGATTGACCCACCAACCATGGAATTCCGGATTGATCCAACGGTGCGGATCCTCGCCACGCCCCTGGGAAAGGCGACCCATCTCCATATAAATCCGGTCCAGGTGCGGCACCAGCACCAGGGATAGCGGATCCAGGTCCAGGCTCCACTGACTGACAACGCCGCTGTACAGGTAGGAAGAATTGAGGGTATGGCCTTCGAATTCCATGACCACCTGGTTGTCACGAGAGGCCCAGCGCACAAGCTGCAGCAGATAATCCGGATCGGTATAGGCCCACATGGAGAGGGCCCGGGTCGACTGGCAGGCCGGGTTATTACCCTGCCCCAGACCAAGCGGCTGCCCCAGCACACTGATGATCCCGGCCATCAGGAACACGCCAGGTTCGTGAGAATCCCCGTAAAGGCCACTGAGCAACGCAGCCACATCTTTGTGCAGCGGGGTCTGCATCTGGCGCCAAAGCGCGGCACCGATGCTGTCCTGATAGAGAATTCCGCGCTCCAGAAGACAGGCCAGGCCATAGATTCCCTGACAGGTGGGGATATGAATACAGTACCGGGCCAGATCCGTGATCAGGTTGCGGTAACACAGCAGACAATCCCGTCCGGTGCTGCTGAGCCCAAGGCAGCGCGAGAACAGCTCGGTGCTATCCAGATCCAGGGTATAGCGAAGGAACGACGCATGGTAAGGAGATACCAGCCCAGTATCATGCATTGCGCGGGCAAAACCCGATGCCTCGGCATCGAGCGCCATGTCATCCATGCCGGGCAGGCGCTGCTCGTAGGCAGCCACACCCGGGTCTTCCTGGCAGCCCTGGGTCGGACCATAGACGGCACTGACCAAACGCTCCGCACCCCGGGCCGAGGTGCTGATCTGAATATTGGGATCAAACAGGCAGGCCGCCACACGATTGATCATGCTGCGCACGTTATCCACCTGAATAGGCCTCTGGCGCAGGATACGCCAGACTTCCATGACGACATGATCAAGGATGCTTTCAAAGCCAATATGGTCGCCCAGGAATGACAGGTGCTGGCTCAGCATGCGCTGGACCACCTCGGAGTGGCTCCGGGTTGCCTCGTCGCTGAGCCCGAACAGTGTCTGGAGGTTGAACGCCAGAACCTGGGTCAGGAAATGCTGCGCCTGCTCCGCGGACATACGCGGATGGAAATACTCACCCCGGGCAATGGCAAGCATCCGCAGCTCACTCAGACACTCCAGTGTTATTAGTCGGGGATCGCCACCTTTTAACGTAACCGGGACAAAACGTGCCTGAAGCGATTCCGGGGCCTGCCAGTCACTGCCCTCGAACAAACCCGCGTTATCAAACTGCGGAGCCCGGGCATAGAGGAGAGCCGGTCCACCATCCAGGGTCAGAAGCTTGCGCGCCAGATCAAGTACTCGCCCGATGTGGGACGGCTTAGCGAAGGAGCGGGCATTCGCCAGCTTTTCAAAGGCACTGTCAAACCGGCTGGCGACCGTCTCTGCCGCAGCGGCAGTTGAGGTCGTCGTCTCATTGGAAGGCTGATTCATTCCCATCCCATCATTCGCGTTATTGTGATCTCAGGCAACCGCACAGCAGGCGCCCTGCCCCCCAGTTTCGCTCCATGTTCACAGGATGCAAGCCGTTTTTCCACTGACACGTTTTTCTTCAGCCCCCCGGACCGTGCCATGCCCGCATCAGGACGACCACCACAACAGCCATGATGATAAGCGTCAACAACAGCCAGGGCCAGTACCTTCGGCGTGGCGGCGCCTCCAGCTGAACCCGGAGATAACCACAGAGAAGATCCAGATTACGGGTGTTGGCCTTGAACCAGACATCAAAAGCATCCCCAACAACGGGGAGCAAGCCACCAATCGCTTCGACCACCGCATTGAAGACCATGCGCAACTGCAGCAATCGAGGCGCCCGCAGCCGCCGCGCCTCCACAATGACGTAGATGGAAAGAATCAGTCCCGCAACATCACCGACAACCGGAACCAGGCCGATCAATGGACTCAGTCCGAATCGGATCCGGGTAAAGGGGATACGGAAACAACTGTCGGTAATCCGCGCAAAACGATTCAGTCGATCCAGCGCTTCAGCGTAATCCTGTGTCGGCTGATGCTCCAGAGGCTGTTCCTGTTGCTGCTCCATGGCGTGGCCGCTACTCCGTAATCAAAAGATATATTTATGATGCGACAATGGCAAAGCCCCTGTTTCTTGTGTAGACTCCGTACAACGCTTGAGCTTCCCTCTACCCTGGGAATTTTTCCCGCATGACGCTGCTGTTACTACTGCCGACCATTCTCGCCGGGGCAGCAATCATCGCCCGCTGGCAGTGGATCGAGCCCCGGGGTTTTTCACCTGCTCAATCAGGTCCTTTTCAAACCGCCGCTGTCATGATGGTCGGGATCGTGGATAAAGCAACCGGCACCCGGGTGCATGTGCCATTGGAATACTCTGACATACCTCAAGCATGGGTGTGCACGGAATTGTTTTTTGTTATTCAAGTTCTTGATCCAAAGAGATTATAATCTTGCACCCTACTGACCGCCCGGGGCATAATCGGCCTCAAACGGGCGCAGCAAGTCACGAATGGATCGAGCAAACTCCGTGGCTTTTCAAGGAGCTCAAAGTGCTCAAGTACATCATCAGCCTGGCCCTCATTCTCTCCACCATCTGGCTGCTGTTCTCTGGCCATTGGAGCCACCCGGTTCTTCTGCCCCTTGGGGCAACCTCCGTAGCGCTGACCGTATATCTTGCGTACCGCATGCAGATCCTGGATCGGGAAGGCCATCCCGTTCATCTTATTATTCCCGTCATCAGATACCTGCCCTGGCTTCTGAAAGAAGTTGTGAAGGCCAATCTGATAGTGGCTGGACACATTGTGCGGGGCCGGAAGAGTCTGAGCCCCGGAATATGCCGCCTTACCACCACCCAGAAAACCGATGTGGGCCGGATCTTTCTGGCCAATTCCATCACTCTGACGCCCGGCACGGTGACGATCTACGTTCGTGAGAATGAAGTCTGGTTTTACGCCCTCACCGAGGAACTGGAGCAAGGTGTGCTCGGTGGGGAAATGGATCGGCGGGTAACACAGCTGGAAGGAGAGCAGTGATGCTTGTAGCCGTTGCACTGGCCATTCTCCTCAGCATAGGTTTTGCGTTGACAAGAGCCTTCCTGGGTCCGGGCCTGTTTGACCGGATTCTCGCGGTTAACGTTGTTGGCAGCCAGACCGTGCTGCTGATTGCGGTCCTCGGCTTCATTGTTGGCCGGCCCGAATTCATCGACATTGCCATCGTCTATGCTCTGCTCAATTACATCGGCGTGGTGGCCGTGCTCCAATTTTTTGAATATGGCGGCTTTGGCACGCCCACCGCAGAGCACAGGGAGGATAAGCGATGAGCCTGATGCTCGATGTGCTCAGTGGGTTTCTGCTCCTCAGCGGTTCGGTACTGCTGATTATCAGCGGCTTTGGTCTGCTTCGATTTCCGGATTTCTACTCGCGGATTCAGGCAGCGGGGATGACTGATACCCTTTGCATGATACTGATTATGCTGGGCCTTATGCTGCAGGCGGATTCTCTGGAAGTGGGCGCCAAGATTCTATTTACGCTGGTTTTTCTGTTTTTTACCGCACCTGCCGCCAGTCACGCCCTGACCAAGACGGCACGTCAGAGCAAGCTGCGCCCCTGGCAATCCGATAAAGGGGGTGAATCATCGAAGTCCTGATCGACATACTGTTGCTCACGTTTATGGCCATGGTGGCGATCGCCACCGTCAGAATACGCAACCTCTTTGCGGTGGTTATGCTCTCCGGCATCTACAGCCTTCTCGCCGCCTCCCTGTTCGTGCTGCTCGACGCCGTGGACGTCGCCCTGACCGAAGCAGCCGTTGGCGCCGGCATTATGATCATTCTCATGCTTGGCGCCCTGGCTTTGACCACCAGCCAAGAAAAAGTCCGCGCCAACCGACAGAGCCTGGCGGCTCTGGTCATTGTCATGATAACAGGTGGCGCCCTGATCTACGGGACCCTGGATATGCCTCTGATGGGCGACCCGGAAGCGCCGGCGCACACCCATCTTGCACCTCATTTCACTCAGCAATCCGTGGAGGAAATCGGTATTCCCAATATGGTGACCTCTGTACTCGCCAGTTATCGCGGTCTGGACACATTGGGCGAAGCTGTTGTGGTGCTTACCGCCGCGGTGGGTGTTCTGCTGGTCATTGGCAGCGGTCGAGCCCGTAAGCGCGGGCATCGCAGGAAGGTCATGGAAAGGCAGGCAGATTCATGAGGCATCACGTCGTCCTGCGGATCGTCACCAACATCATGATCCCGCTGATCGTGATCTATGCGCTTTATATTCAGTTTCACGGAGAATACAGCCCGGGCGGCGGCTTTCAGGCAGGCATCATCTTTGCCGCGGGCTTCGTCATTTACAGCCTGATCTACGGACTCGATGTGGCTCAGGAAGCCATTCCGCCGGAAGTGGCCCGATTTCTGGCCGCTTTCGGTGTTGTCATCTATATCGGTTTCGGCCTCGCAACCATACTGCTGGGCGGTCAGTTTCTGGAGTATAAGGTGCTGCTCGCGGACGACCAGGCCGGAGAGACCCTGGGGATCATTGGTATCGAGCTGGGCGTCGGCGTCACCGTGGCTGCTGTCGCTCTGACTTTGTTCTATGCCTTCGCCGGTCGGGAGCAGGATTAATGGAGTGGATCGGATTCTACAACTACTGGGTTGTGGTGGTGCTGATGATGATCGGTTTCTACATCGTTATCGCACAGGGCAACCTGATCAAGAAAATCGTTGGGCTGAATATTTTCCAGACTTCCGTGTTCATCTTCTTCATCAGCCTGGCCAAGCTTGACGGGGGAACGGCGCCTATCTACGTGGAGGGCGTCACCGAATACGCCAATCCCCTGCCCCACGTGCTCATACTGACCGCCATTGTGGTGGGCGTGGCGGTGACCGCCATGGGCCTCGCCCTGGTGATACGCATCAATGAGCTGTATGGCTCCATTGAGGAAGATGAAATTCACGAAGAGGACGAGGCGCAGTGATGGATCTCCTGCAGCTCCATCTGCCTGCACTGCAGGTTGTGGTCCCAATGCTGGCAGCAGCCGTGGTGATGCTTATGGGGCGCTGGCCGGGCGCTGCCTGGGGCACCACCACCCTGACCTGCTGGCTGACCCTGGCCATCTCCCTCATGCTTTTGATACGGGTCCAGGCCGAAGGGGTTGTGACCTATCACATGGGGGGCTGGATGCCACCCGTGGGTATCGAGTACCGGGTGGACTCAGCCAACATCCTGGTGCTGCTGGTGATCAGCTTCATCAGCGCCGTGGTCATGCCCTTTGCGCGGCTCAGCGTGGCCAGTGAAGTGCGGAACGAGCGGCTGGGTTTCTTCTATTCAGCCTTCCTGCTGGCCAATTGCGGG
>SLIH01000125.1 GCA_007135745.1 Halomonas sp.
GTGCCCCCATGCTCGGTCCCGACAAGGAGTCTATCGGCCATCTCGCCGTTCTCTGGAACCAACCTACTGACTCTCCTGGCCTTGCACGGGAGCTGGTCCGTATTGCCAGCGCCCAGGCCGGTACCGAACTCGGGCGCCGACGCGCCGCGGGCGAGGTCAACGAGAGTGAACGGCGACTCCATACCCTGATGAATCACCTGCCCGGCATGGCATACCAGTGTCGTGACGATGATGTCTGGACACCGGAATTTGTCAGCGGTGGCACCCAAGCGCTGACTGGCTACCCGGTGTCTGACTTCACCGAGCGCCGCAGGATCAATCTGGCGGACCTGTACCACCCCGATGATTTCCCCTGGGTCGCCGACGAGGTGGCCCGATGTGTCACCGCTCGCGAGCCTTTTGCCCTGATTTACCGCATGGTGCGCGCGGATGGAGAAATCCGCTGGGTCTGGGAGCGGGGCCAGGCGGTCGAGGACGATCAGGGCAATGTTCTGCGTCTTGAAGGGTTTATTACCGATGTCACGGAACAGCAGCAGTCGGAACGGGTCCAGAAAGCCGTGTTGCAGATCGCCAAGGCGGTAACCGCGCGATCCGGTCGGGATTTCTTCACCCAGCTTGTGAATCATCTCACTCTGGCACTGGAAGCCGATGCCGGCTTTATTGCCACCTGCCCCGGCCCCGGCAAGTGCGACTGGCTGGAAATGAAAGCCGTCATCACCGATGGCCGCAACCGTGAGAACTATGGCTTTGCCGTCTCGGGACTTCCCGTCGAACAGGTCCTGCAGGAAGGCGTTTATATTGTGAATGAGGGCGCCAACGCGCTCTTTCCCTGCCACGAGCAAAGCCGGGAAACCGACCGGGCTCAGGGTTATGTGGGATGGCGCCTCGACGATTCCAACGGCAAACCCATTGGGGTCGTGGTCATCATGTCCCGCCAGCCACTGCTCGATACACAGCTGGCGCTTTCCGTACTGCAGATTTTTGGAGCGGGGGCAGCCGGGGAGATGGAACGCCAGGCCACAGAGGCCCGAATCCGCAGGCTCGCCTTCGAGGATACCGTGACAGGCATCCCGAACCGGGTCAGCTTCATGCAGGAACTGGAAGACTGGGCCGCACCTGGAGCCAACCTGGGCAACGGCTTGCTGTGTATTCTCCTGGATCTGCGTCGGTTCATGGAGATCAATGACACCCGGGGCTTCAATTTTGGTGATGAAGTCCTGCAGGCGGTCGCCTCTCGCTGCCAACAGCAGCTCACGGGCAACGACTTTGTGGCACGCCTTGGCGCCGACGAGTTTGTTCTGCTGCTGAGCCACGTGGCACCGGATGCCGTGCGACAGGTGGTTGGCAGACTGTTTCGCGTGATGTCTGATCCGCTTGCCATTGGCGAGGACAGCGTATCCATTGAAACCAGCATGGGTGCCTCTCATTTCCCGGGTGACGCCAGCACCACTCAGGACCTTTTCCGCCATGCGAGTATCGCCCTTCACCATGCCAAGCGGGGCCAAACCGGCTTCAGCGTGTTCGATCGCAACATGGCCGATGACATGTTCCGCCGCCAGGCCATGCACGCACGCTTCTGCCAGGCTCTGGAGAACGACGAACTGCAGCTGCATTACCAGCCCCAGTTTGACCTCGCCTCCGGCAAACTGACCGGCGCCGAGGCGCTGTGTCGCTGGCATGATGCTGAATGGGGCTGGGTCAGCCCGGGTGAGTTCATACCACTGGCAGAGGAACGCGGCACCATAGTGGAACTTGGCGAGTGGGTGCTGAGAACGGCAAGCCTTCAACTCAGGCAATGGCAGGATAGGGGCATCCATTTTCCCGGCAGGCTTTCAATCAACGTGTCCGCCCGGCAACTGGACGATCCCAACCTCGTGACCCGGATCGTGGAAAAATCCAGTGCGGTTGCCCCCGAAAAGCTCGGCCTGGAGCTCACGGAAAGTGGCTTCATGCACGATCCCGACCAGGCCGTTCGGATCACCCATGCGCTGACGGACGCGGGCTTTGAACTGTCCATTGATGACTTCGGCACCGGTTATTCCTCCCTGTCCTACCTGCGGCGCTTTGCCGCCGACACCCTCAAGATCGATATGTCCTTTGTTCGCGATATGCTCAACAACAATCATGATCGGGCCATTGTGGACACCATCATCGCCATGGCCCGAACTCTGGGCATGCAGACCATCGCGGAAGGTGTGGAGACACTCGATCACGCCAACGCGCTGCTGGCCCTGGGCTGTGACCAGGCACAGGGGTATTATTACGGGCGTCCCGTATCCCCGGACGAGTTCGCATCAGCATGGCTCGAGCCGCGCCAGAAAAGCGCGAATGAGTAAGCACCCCCTTCCCGACACCCGGCTGTGGTACCATTCAGCGCCATACGGACTGAACAGGGAATCGGTGAACCATGCCTTCATTTGATGTGGTATCGGAAGTAAACGAAGTGGAGCTGCGCAACGCGGTGGATAATGCCAACCGTGAGCTTGGCACCCGCTATGATTTCAAGGGCGTCGACGCCAGCATCGAACTCAAGGATCTGACCGTCACGCTCAAGACGGAATCGGATTTTCAGGTGCGACAGCTTGAGGATCTCTTCCGCAAGGCGTGCGCCAAGCGCGGTGTCAGTACCGCCGGGGTCGAGATGGAAGACGAACCGGTGCACAGCGGCAAGACCTTCTCGCTCAACATGACCTTCAAGCAGGGCATCGACCAGCCCACGGCGAAGAAAATCGTCAAGATGATCAAGGATAAGAAAATGAAGGTTCAGCCCAGCATCCAGGGTGAAAAGATTCGGGTCTCGGGCAAAAAGCGGGACGATCTTCAGGAAGCCATTGCCATGCTCAAGGAAGCGGACATCGAGCTGCCGCTGCAGTTTGATAACTTCCGGGACTGATCCCGCTCAGGCTGCCCCGCCATTGAGCCAGCCATCCGGCACAATGAATCCACGCGAAGGCGCCCCGTGTTCATCGCGCCCGATCACCCCCAGCGGGAAGTGGAGAGGAAAGGCCCGAGAGACCGGACCAGGCCGGGATTCGTAGGCGGTCAGCCAGTCGAACTTGGTCAGCGGTTGCCACTCGTGGTCGTTACCATTGGCCTGAAACTGGGATTCGGTACACCACCAGCCACTGAGGTGCTCCGGATTAACCCCCTGGGGCACCTGACATTCGGGCTTGAACCGAGCCGGTGCCATGGCGGGATAGAACAGTCGTCCCTTGAGAAACAGCCGGGGGTGGATGTCATCGATCCCGAGAGCCTCCAGCCGTGCGCGGGTTTCCGGTCGTTCCGTGAGTCTCAGCTGCTTGCCCGAGAGGTGCCGCAGCTTCTTTTCCAGAGTATCCTGCCGACCCGGTCCGATCCATTGGGACCAGGGGGCGTCCGGTGACAGCCCCAGATAGAATTTCACCGCCACTTCCCAGTGTTCGTATTCCCCACTGACACGATCACGCACGATAAAGTCAAACTCACCCAGGGTCCGCCCATCCACTCGCACCGCCAGACGATGGGCAATAAGTTCGTAAGCCGACGAGGCCTCTAACCAGAATCCCAGAAGATCCTCGAAATAGGCGCCAAGGCGTTGATCCTTGCGACTGGCGATCAGCGCCCGAAGCTGTGAAGGGTTCTCATCCATGCCCCGCAGCTCATCCCGCATGGCATGCAACTGCGCCTTACACCAGTCGTCATCGCTGATGCGGGGAGGCACCCCTTCACAGAGATCGGCAAATTCCGGCGCTACCAGCGAGGAACTGCCAATAGCCCAGGCCAGATCGGCCACTTCGGGGGTTTTCCAGGGGAGGTTTTCACTGTTGCCAGCCGACATAAGGAAATTCAGCTTTCCAGCGGACCAAATCGAGGCAGGGGGTGGGTAACACCCATGGCTTCCGCCGCCACCCGGTTCTTCAACATATGCTGCCCATCCAGCCAGCGCATGCCGGTGTTGCGCAACCAGCGCAGCGGCAATTCATCGCGACCAAAGAGCTGCTTGAACCCTTCCATGGCCGCCATAAGGGAAAGATTTTCTACCTTGCGCCGACGCTGGTAGCGGCGCAGCACCGCCATATGACCGGGAGGCAGGTCGCGTTCCAGTCCCCGGCGTATTTCATCCGCCAGCACCGCCACATCAGCAAATCCCAGGTTAACACCCTGCCCCGCCAGGGGGTGAATGGTATGGGCCGCATCGCCAACCAGCGCTACCCCGGGACGAACATAGTCCCGGGCATGGCGCTGGCGCAGAGGAATGGCATAGCGCTGGGAAATGGCCACCACCTCCCCAAGACGGTGCTCGAGTGCCAATCCAAGTTCGGACCGGAACTCACCTTCATCCAGATTCATAAGCCGGGAGGCCTCGGCCACGTCCTGTGACCAGACGATGGAGGCAAACCGGTCGGACCCCGCTTCGTTGCGTAACGGCAGATAGGCCACCGGCCCGCTGGTCATGAAACGCTGCCAGGCGGTGTATTCATGGGAGGCACTCAACTCGACGGTGCAGACGATGGCCTGCTGGTCATAATCCCATTCCCGGGTCGGCAGCCCCGCCCACTGGCGGATACGGGAATTGGCCCCATCAGCGCCCACCACGAGCGAGGCCTCCAGCCAACGACCATCACGCAGCATCACGGCGGCGCCGTTGGCTTTCAGAGGCCGCCACTGGCGAACCTGTTCCGCATCCAGCCAGGTCACTTGTGGCCGCTCCAGCGCTCGTTCCAGCAACGCCTTGACCACAAAGCGGTTTTCAACAATGTGGCCGAGATGGGTCATCTGAAGTTCGGCGGCCTCAAAATGAATGGCACCGGTGCCCTCGGCATCCCAGACATGCATGTGACGGTAGGGGCAGCAACGTCCGGCTTCAACGCTGGACCAGGCCCCCAGGTCCTCCAGCAGACGTCGCGTGCCTTCGGTCAGGGCGCTGACCCGAGGTTCAAAGTCGGATACCTGCTCGGCGGGTTTTGGCGCCTGAAGCACGCTTTCCCTGGGCTGGGACTCCACCACCACGATGCGCAGGGGCAATGATGACAGTGCCAGCGCCAATGCACTGCCCACAAGCCCGCCACCGACGATGACCACGTCCGCCCGCTCGATGCGGGCTCCCTGATTATCCGATTCAGTCATGTTCAAGAGAACTCCGCCGTCCGCCCAATCCCATGGTCTGACGGGCAAACCAGTGCTTGATGCCGGGGGCCGCATCCAGGGCAAGAAGCCCCAGATCCCGCAATGCGGCGGGCGCACCCTGCTCGCGGGAGAACAGCCGCACCATGCCATCGGAGAATCCGACGATGGTTTCCACATCCTTCTGATGTTCGTTCAGGTAAGGCTGCAGCGTTGCCATGGCACCCAGAGGCTGCCCTCTGCGGGATGCCTCGGCAAGACACTGGCTCAGCCGCACAAGACCACGCAGGGCCAGATTGAACCCCTGGCCGGCCACCGGATGCAGCGCATGGGCCGCGTTCCCCACCAGGACCACACCGGGCCTGGCCGGTTGCGGCACCTGCTGCAGGCTGAGAGGGTAACTCTGGCGACGTCCGACCTGTTCGAAGCGTCCCTGACGCCAACCAAACAGTGACTGCAGTTGGCGCAGGAAAACCTCAGGAGTCGCTTCCAACCCATCCGCCACCTTGTCCTCAGGCAGCGTCCAGACCAGGGCAAAATCCCGCTCCGGGCCGTGGGGCAGCAGTGCGATGGGGCCATCATCACTGAAGCGTTCGTAGGCCAGGCCTTCATGAGGCCGGGCGGTGGTGACCGTGGCAATCAAGGCGTGCTGACCATAATCATGCTGCTGAGCGTGAAACCCCAGGGATTCACGCAGCCCGGAGCGCCCACCATCCGCGACCACCAGAAGACCACAGTGCCACTGTTCGGTTTCTTCCCCCTTCGCCACGGCAACCAGGGCGCCCCCGGTCTGCGGGATGACCTGGGTCACCCTGGCCGGGCAGAGCCAATGAACGGGAGCCTGCTTCAGGGAGGCGACCAGATTGAGTCCGAGCCAGGCGTTATCGACCACGTAACCTAACGCCTCCTGGCCATGCTCGGCCGCATCCAGACGAGTGGAACCAAAACGGCCCCGGTCGGAAACATGGATGCGGCGGATCGCAGTGGCCCGGCTCGCAAGGGCCGGCCAGAGTCCAAGATCTTCGTAGATGAGGCGCGAGCCCCAGCCAAGGGCCGTGGAACGGGCATCATAGCTCGGCTGATAATGGGTCTCTGGAGCCGCCTCGGTATCCAGCGGTGCATTTTCGACCACGGTAACGGAAAGCTCCGGGGCATGGCGTGACAGTGCCAGCGCCAGCGAGGCACCGGCCATGCCGCCGCCCACAATCAGCACATCACACTCAGCCATCGCTCATCAGCGCCTCGATGTCGTCGATCTGTTTCGGAACATCGCCGGTCAGAATACGACGGCCCTTACCGGTTACCACCACATCATCCTCAATACGAACACCGATACCACGCCAGCGCTCGTCCACCTTGTCGTTATGGGGGTTGATGTAGAGACCCGGTTCCACGGTCAGTGTCATGCCGGGTTCCAGCACACGCCAGGCGCCGCCGATCTTGTAATCCCCCACATCGTGCACGTCCATACCCAGCCAGTGCCCGGTACGGTGCATGAAATACTCCCGATAGTGGCCCTGCTCAATGACTTCTTCCAGCGACCCCTGCAGCAGCCCCAGATCCAGCATCCCCTGGCAGAGCACCTCCACGGCTGCTTCATGGGGCTGATTCCAGTGATTCTCCGGTTTGACCGCGGCAATGGCGGCTTCCTGAGCCGCCAGCACAATCTCGTAGACTGCCTTCTGCTCCGCCGAGAATTTTCCCGTTACCGGGAAGGTCCGGGTGATGTCGGCGGCATAGCCCTGATACTCGCAGCCGGCATCAATCAGTACCAGTTCTCCTTCGCGCAGCAGTCCGTTGTTCTCGATGTAGTGCAGTATGCAGGCATTTCCGCCACTGCCCACAATGGACGGGTAAGCAGGCGAACGGGCGCCGTGATCCATGAAGCAGTGCAGCAGTTCCGCTTCCAGTTGGTATTCACGCAGCCCGGGGTGGGCACGCTGCATGGCACGGATGTGCGCCTCGGCACTGATGGCGGCAGCCTGCTCCATGATCTTGAGTTCCGCCGCACTCTTGAACAGACGCATGTCATGCAGTGTATGCTCCAGCGCCACGAATTCACCGGGCGGTCTGGCACCATTACGCACCTTGCTGCGAATGCTGTTGACCCACTCCATCACCCGGGTGTCGAAGGCGGCATCCCGGCCGATGGAATAATAGACGCGGGAACGGCCTTCAATGAGGCCGGGCAGGATGTCATCGATGTCGCTGATCGGGAACGCATCGTCCATTCCCAGGGTGGACACCGCGCCATCGGGGCCCAGCAACAGTCCGTCCCAGAGCTCCTTGGCGGGATCGCGTTCCTTGCAGAACAGAACCGACTCCCCGTGCTCGCGCCCGGGAATCAGTGCGAGCACGGCGTGGGGTTCGTCAAAGCCGGTCAGGTAATGGAAATCACTGTCCTGACGGTAGGGGTGCTGGGTATCCCGACTGCGCGTGCGTTCAGGGGCCGCCGACACAATGGCGATACTGTCCGGTGCCATCTGCTCGATCAATCGTTGACGGCGTTGGGCAAATTCACGCAGGGGGATTCCCTGATCCCGATGGCTAGGTAATACAGTCATAGCTGGCTCTGTCAGTGTAGTGTTTTCTCATTCGGTTCGGGGCGGTTGAACTCGGCAAAGACGTTCAGCACCCCAATCCGCACGTATTCCACGATCTCTTCGAGTTCCCGATCGGCCTCATCGGATTCTTCCGCCTCCATCTCTACCTGGGTGATGGCAACGAAGTCGCGCACCAGTTCCCGCACATCCTCGGGCGCGCGGGCCAGCCCGTCCCCGGCGGCCCGGGCCACACCTTCAAGAAAGCCACGCACCCAGGCACTGAGCCCTTCCAGGCGCTGGGTCAGCGGTGCCTGCTCAGGAGGCAGAAGCAACCGGAAATCCATGCTTTCCGATTGGAGCGCCGCCAGGGTAGTCGCATAGAAACTGTGCAGCAGCGCCTGGGGGGACGGCAGATCGTCGCCCAGCTCAGTCTGCAGTTGGTCCGTTCCCAGGTGCTCACATACCAGATCCTCCCAGCGGTTAGTGGACAGGCGCTCGCCCGCTGAAAGCTCCCCGCTCAGGAGGCCATGGAGTTCACTGGGATGATTAATTGCGCCGTGGCGGTTGTGCACCTCCGCCCAGAGATCATAATCATAAAGTTGTTCCCGGGCCTGTTCCGACGCGCTGTCTGAAGATGTCATGGCACCTCATGCTCCTGAAAAAACGTATCGCGCAATGCGAGAAGATTCCTAGCGTAGCATGAGGATTTTAATGGGCGTACCCATTGCCGGCGCGACGTTATACTATTA
>SLIH01000090.1 GCA_007135745.1 Halomonas sp.
AATCCTGATGAGGTGGTCTACCTGGGTGAACGCGATCTTGCGGCGGATGATACCTGTAGTCAGGGCCAGCCTCTTCGTCCCAATGTGGTCTGGTTCGGAGAGCCTGTTCCCGCCATAGAGCAAGCAGCCCAGTTGGTGGCGCGGGCGGATCACCTGCTGATCGTTGGCTCCTCCCTCGCGGTATACCCGGCGGCGTCTTTGGTGCAGTTTGTTGAGCCCGGGGTGCCGTTGACGGTGGTTGACCCTGACGAATCGCTGCATCTGTCCCGGGCGCGCGTGATACGCAAACCTGCCAGCGAGGGTGTGCCGGAATGGGTGCGCAGCTTCCGCGCGGCCTTCACCATTTAGCGCGAGATGAAGCCAGAGGAAGGGTAATTGCTGGAACTTATGTTCACACTGGTCGGCGGCCTGTTGTTAATGGCCGGCATCTGGTTGTTTCTCAGCCGACGGGATTTTGCCCTGCGTGCGCTGGCTTTCCTCCTGCTGACTCTGGGTGGTTTCGTCCTGCTGCTGGTGTTTGTTCCGTCTGATCACCTGTCCGGCCTGATACTCCTGGCCGCCCTTGGCCTGCCCGTCAGCCTGGCTCTTGCAGTGCTGGCACGGTTTCTCCAGCGCCGACTGTGGCAGCTCAGTGACGAGGTTGATCCGGATGCGGGTGAGGGGCGGCATGACTGATTGGCTGCTCCCTCTTCTTCTGATTGTGCAGCCCCTGCTGTGGGCTGTCTGGGCGCTGTCCCGGCGCAAGCCTCTGGGTGGCCCGGGATTGGCTGTGGGCGTGGGGGTCAATGGTGCACTGACTCTGGGTATTGCTCTGAACCTGCTCGCCGAAGGCGGTCGAGTGCTTTTGCTGCCGGGGCTTGCCGGTGATCTCGGGATTGGGCTGCGTCTGGATGGCGTCGGCGCTCTCTTCGTGATTCTCACCTGGTTGATTGCCTCCTGCTGTGTGATGCAGGTGCATTGGTACTTCCGAGATCAGCCGCTTCTGAGAAAACGTGTCTGGCACCTGGTCCTGCCGCTCTGGAGTGGCATGAACCTGATCTGGCTGGCGAATGACTTTCTACTGATTTATCTCGGCATGGAAGTTGTGGCGTTCTGCGTGGTGGGCCTGATCGCGCTAAATGGTCAGGCGCAACCGCTCAGAAGTGCCATGCGCTATCTGCAGGCGGTTTTGCTGGGCACTCTGGCGCTGTTGCTGGGCGCCGGGGTGCTTGTGGTCGGGCACGGCACTCTGGCGGTCACCGTGGCAGATCAGTCCCATGAGCCGGGACCTTATCTCGCGGTGGCCTCTGCCCTGATCACAGCCGGCCTGACCTATCGAGCGGCTCTGTTCCCATTGCACACCTGGTTGCCACCGGCGCATGGCAGTTCCTATGCGCCCTTGAGCGCACTGCTATCGGCTCTGGTCACCAAGGCCTCATTCTATATTCTTGCCCGGTACTGGCTTGCCAACGAAACCCTGTTTGCCAGTGAACTTCTGGGGGGCATGGTTGGCGTGATGGCCTCGGCCGCGATTCTCTGGGGCGGTTGGATGGCCTGGCGGCAGGTCAAGCTGAAGATGCTGGTGGCCTATTCCTCCGTCAACCAGGTGGGTTATTTCTTCCTGATGTTTCCCCTGATCGCCGCGGCGACCCCGGAAGTTGCCGAGACAGCCCGTAATGGCGCCATGCTTCAGGTGATCAGCCATGCCCTGGCCAAGGCAGCGCTGTTCATGGCTGCCGGTAATCTGGTCATGGGCATAGCCAGTGAACGGATTGATGGTCTGGCAGGTGTCAGCCGCTTCCTGCCCATTTCACTGCTGAGTTTCGGCCTCGCCGGGGTCTCCATCATGGGGTTGCCGCCCAGTGGTGGCTTTCTGGCCAAGTGGACCTTGCTACAGGCCAGTCTGGGGACGGGGCAATGGTGGTGGGCGCTGGTGATCGTGACCGGGGGCTTTCTGTCCGCAGCCTATATTTTCCGGGTCTATCGCCAGACCTATCTGGAAGGCCCCGGTGAGCACGATTTCCATTATGGCAGCCTCTGGCTGGAGGTGGCGCCGATGTTGCTGGCGTTTCTGGCGGTCGGGCTCGGGCTTGTGGCGGGCATGCCCCTGGCGCTGCTGGATGTGGAGGTGGCGCCATGAGTTTCAACGACTGGCTGCCCCTGCTGGTTCTGTCCACCTCCCTGTTCGCTGCCTTTATTATTTTCGGTCTTCGGGAGTGGCAGCATCGCTGGCGCGAGGCCATCAACCTGTTTGCCGCCGTGGCGAAGATTGTGCTGGTGGCCTACATGGGCTGGGGTGTGGCGGAGGGGATCGAGTACGAAACCCGGTTCCAGCTTACCCCGGAGCTGGCGTTCGTGCTGCGCGCGGACTCACTGACCATCGCCTTTGCCGGCCTTTCTTCTCTGTTGTGGTTGTGTACCACCATCTATGCCATCGGTTACCTGGAAGATTCCCCCAACCGGTCACGTTTTTTCGGGTTCTTCAGCTTCTGTGTGGCCAGTACTCTGGGCGTGGCCCTGGCGGGCAATCTGTTCACCTTTCTGGTCTTCTACGAGATCCTGACCCTGTCTACCTACCCGCTGGTTGTCCATCGCGGGACCGAGAAGGCATTGCGTGCCGGACGCACCTACGTCGCCTATGCGCTCGCCGGCGGTGCCGTATTGCTGATTGCCGTGGCCTGGCTGCATCACCTGGTTGGTGACCTGGACTTTATCGCCGGGGGGCAGCTGGTGAACTCCGCAGTCGCTGATGATGGTGCCCTGATCGCGATTTTTGCCCTGCTGATTGTGGGCCTGGGGGTAAAAGCCGCCCTGGTGCCCCTGCACAGCTGGCTGCCCCAGGCCATGGTCGCGCCGGCGCCGGTGAGTGCGTTGCTGCACGCCGTGGCCGTGGTCAAGGCCGGGGTGTTTGGCATGGTGCGTGTGGTGTATGACCTCTATGGCGTCCACTTTGCCAGTGATCTCGGGGTGCTTGAGCCGTTGGCCTGGGTGGCGGCCGCGACCATTATCTATGGTTCCGTCCAGGCCCTGTTGCAATCGGATCTCAAGCGGCGACTTGCGTATTCCACCGTCAGCCAGGTTTCATACGTAACGCTCGGGATTACCCTGTTCGGCCCCCTGGGAACCATCGGCGGCGTGGTCCATCTGATCCATCAGGGGTTGATGAAGATCACCCTCTTCTTCTGCGCCGGGAATTACGCCGAGACACTGGGCGTGCACGGGGTTCGTGCCCTGGATGGGGCCGGGCGCCGCATGCCCTGGACCAGCATGGCGTTTACGGTGGCCGCTTTCGGAATGATTGGTGCGCCCCCCCTGGCGGGTTTTATCAGCAAATGGTATCTGGGCCAGGCGGCCGTGGCGGCGGATATGCACTTCATGGTCTGGGTCCTGGTGGTCAGTACGGTGCTGAATGCAGCCTACTTTCTGCCTATCGTCTATCGGCTGTGGTTCCGGTCGCAGCCGGCGGATTGGCCTCATGAACGGATCTGGGGACGGCATGAGACCAGTCTCTGGCTTCTGTTGCCGACCCTGGCTACCGCATTTTTTGTCATCGTCGCCGGTGTTTTCGCGGGTGTGGCCTTCAGTCCCCTTTCCTGGTCGATCTTCATGGCGGAGGATGTGTACGGCCTATGATGCTGCTTTCGCTGACACTGCTTCTGCCGCTTGTTCTGCTTCTCGGAGCTGTTTGGCGTCCCTGGCGCGAGCGCCTTGTCTGGGTGCTGTTGCCGGCGGCACTGCCGGCGCTGGCGCTGGCGTTGCTGGCCGATGACGCCCTGTCGCTTTCACTGCCCAGCTTGTTGACGGGGCTGGAATTCGGCCTGGACGGTCTGCGCCGGTATTTTCTGTTGCTGGGCGCACTGCTTTGGGTTCTGGCTGGCGGTTTTGCCACTGCCTATCTGCGTACTGATGAGCGGCGCGGGCGGTTCGCAGTGTTCTGGCTTCTGACCATGACCGGCAACCTGGGGCTGATACTGGCCTTCGATCTGGTTGGGTTCTATACCGCCTTCGTGCTGATGACTTTTTCCGGTTACGGTCTGGTCGTGCATACCGCAACCCCGGAGGCGATTCGGGCGGGACGAATCTATCTGGTCATGGCGGTGCTCGGCGAGGGTGCGCTTCTGGCTGGCCTCTTCCATGCGGCCGCCCTGAGCGACAGTCTTTTGCTGTCTGACATACGCCAGACGATTGCCGCCGCCGGTGCTCCGAATCTTATTATCTCCATGCTGTTGCTGGGATTCGGAGTCAAGGCAGGCATGGCTTTGCTGCATTTCTGGTTGCCTCTGGCGCATCCCGTGGCGCCTACGCCCGCCAGCGCGGTTTTGAGCGGGGTAATGATCAAGGCCGGGCTTCTGGGCTGGATACTGTTTCTGCCCTTTGGTGAACTCGCCTTGCCGGGATGGGGTGGGCTGATGATAGCGGTTGGTGTTCTGGGCTCGCTTGGGGCAGCGTTTGTGGGTGTCACCCAGGATTCGCCCAAGACGATTCTGGCTTACTCAAGTATCAGTCAGATGGGGTTGATGCTGATTCTCCTTGGGGTCGCACTGGCGGTGCCCGATGCGGCTCCTGCCCTGCTTGTGGGGGTGGCTTTTTATGCGCTGCACCATGGGCTGGCGAAGGGGGCGCTGTTCATGTCGACGGCAGTCATGCCGACGACCTCTGGCTGGCCCCGTCATGCCCTTTGGTTGGCAGTCGTCTGGCCTGGGCTGGCATTGATGGGCGCGCCTCTGAGCAGTGGTGCCTCGGCCAAGATTGCTGTGAAATCAGCCCTTCCCGAAAGCCTTCCGGATGTCTTTCTGGGTGATTGGGTTAAGCCGCTGCTGAGTGTCGGGGCTATTGCCACCACGGTGCTGGTGATGCACCTGCTGATGGTGCTGCGCGATCAGAAGAAAGCGGGCTCCACAGAGCGCGCTCTGTCTGCGTTCTGGTTGCTTACGGTGGGCTCTGGCGCATTGCTTCTCTGGTTTACGCCCTGGCCAGAGGCCCTGCCGATGCATTCGGGTTTGAACTCGGGCGATGCGGCTGAGCTGCTTTGGCCCATGGCCGTTGGGGTCGTTCTTTATGGACTCTGGCTTGGGTCTGGCGTTCGTCTGCGAATCCCCGCAGCTGATCTGTTGGTTTTGCCGGAGGCGGTGATGAGGGTATTGGCGCGACGGGTCTCTCAGGCGAGGCGGGGAGGACGTTTGTTTGAGGATTGGTTGATTGACCGGGTGCACCGCCTGGGTGAGCGTGTGCTGGCCGGGCAGCCATCCCTGGAACGATTGGAGCGCGCCATGCGGCGCCAGTCTGCCGCCCTGTTCATGCTGATACTGCTGATTTTTTCAGCCATTGCAGTGGCTGTTCTGCTGTTATAGAGACTGGCGCCCGTACCAGTCCGCTGCTTCTCTGTTTGGCGTGATCTCCCTCTCAGTTTCGATTCATTCTGCAATTAACCGTACAGTTGACTGTTTAATTGTCGTACATCCTGCTTCAGGATGAATCCTGGTTAATCTGGAGTTGGCTCCAGAAACCTCCACAACAAAAACAGTATTTACCAAAAGGTAGTTGGTATGAATGGGTGGAAGGTGGCGACCCTGGCATTGGTCATTGGCCTGGGTGGCGTACTGTTCGCACTGGCGCAAAGCAGCGAGACCGGAGTTCAGGACTGGTGGGCCGCCAATCAGGGGGACCCGATCCGGGTTTCGGAGTCGGAACCGGACACGGGCGGCCCGGACGATGCGGATGGTGGCTCTGAGCAGAGCGATGCAACCGACCCCCGAGAGCAGGCCATGGAAAATGAACTGGCCAGCCATTTTGCCCGGGTGGCCGATGTCTACGAGGAAAGTTCGCAGTATCCCCCCTATTCCCTTCCTGTCAGTGAAGAGACGGTAGACGACTACCGTTACAACACCTATACGCCCGTGGAAGTACCGATTTCCGACGATGGCGAAGTGCGAATACAGATTCTTCTGGAACGCCTCCATTTTGAAATAGGTGAGCCGATCGTCGGTATTGTGACGCTGCGTGGTGGTGCTGCCTCTGATCTGGCCCTGGATCGGGTCCGCCTGAAGGATCAGTCCCGGGAAACCCTCTACAGTGAGTCTCTGAATACAGAGGGCGCGGGCGAATACGAACTGGTGCTCTCTCCAGGTGAAAGCCAGGCGCGGGACTGGCCCCCTGAATTGTTTGTTGTTGTTTCCGGTGACTATCTGGGGCGGAACGTCGAGGCTGTGGCTCCGGTGCGTTATGAGCAGCGCGTGGGGGAAATCGAGTCGGTGGGTTCCGCCTTCGTTGAAGGGGCCCATCTGAAGATTCCGGTGGAGGCGGACCTGGAGGAATCCGGTCTGTTCGCCATATCGGGAAATCTCTACAGCGAGTCGGGTCGGCCCCTGGTGCATATTGAGCACAAGGCGGAACTGTCAGGCTTCGACAACAGCACCACGCTCAGGGTGCATCGTCAGTCACTGGAGGCGGTTGATGATGAAGGTCCCTACGAGCTGGGTGATCTGATCATTCGTCAGCTTCCGGCCCGTCCAGGGGAAAGGACCCGTTTCGGGCCCGAGCTGGAGGAACGTTTTGGTGTCAGCGGTTTCGATTTTGACCGCTACAGCGACGAAAACTATGAGGATCCGATGCGCGAAGCGCGCCTGGAGTTTCTGCGCAGTGCAGCCCAGGGGCAGTGAGCGCTGGATGAACTTCCCCGTCAGGGATTCAGGGGAGTGGGATAGGTGCGAAATAATAATAAAAAGCGCATGACAGGGATGACGAGCGCCCCGTTCTCCAAAGGGCGTTAACGAGATCAACAAAAACAATATTGGGAGAAAACAATGATGAAAAGCCTGAAAATTCTGGCCGCCGGCCTGTTGCTTGCTCTTGCGGGCACGGCCCAGGCACAGCTTGCCGGCAAGAATGTCATCCTGGTTCATGGTTTCCAGGCCGGAGACCTGGGTGATGCGCCGCAAAGCCAGGAACAGATCGATCAGAACGGTGAGGCCTATTGGCAGGCCTTCTGGGGAGCCCGGGCCGATGCTCGCATTGACTGGGGCAGCCATGAACGCGTTGAAGGCGGGATTGCCGAGAGGGCCTTTAACCAGATGGTGGAAATTTCCCAGCAGGGCCTCTGTAATGACGGCTGTATTCTGGTGACTCATTCCACCGGTGATCTGGTTGCCCGGTATTTCCTTGAGCACCAGGCGCACTGGCTGCAGAGTGCCGGGGTTGAGCCGCTGAACATTCTCGTGGCGCTGGATTTTGCCGGTGCCGGTGGCGGTTCCGAGCTGGCTGATGTGGCGGTCAATGCGGCCATGAGTGATGGTCTGGTTGGCTGGGCCGCCGGGCTGGCCCTGGATTCATTCCTGGGCACGTCAGACCCTGATAGTCTGGGTGTGCTGCTGGATCTGCAGCCGGCGACAGCACGGAATCTGGCGACCAGCCCCAACGATGTACCGCGTCTGCGGTTTGTCGGGGGTGGTTCGGCCGACAGCCTCAACTGGGCGCGTACCATGTTCCTGCCGGGTGAAGACGATGGCACCGTGGCGCTCCACTCAACCTGCGGCAGCACTCAGGCCAACGCCTATGAAAGCTGCGACAGCGGCATTGATCTGGACGGCAAGCTGACCAGTGTTGATGCGCCCGCTTCACTGTATTTCAACCATTTCCCGGTTCTGATGGGTGATGAAGTGAATCACAGTGCCGTCATCAACAACGAGACGGGCAATACCATGACGGTGGCGGAAAACAACCTCAACTTCTCGGGTGTGAGCATCAGCTTCAATACCGAGACCTTTGAGCATAGCCCCTGGTGGAGTTGGAGCAGCGACACCTTCCTGGTGGTATCCGGCTCCGAGCAGACCAGCATGTCTGGCCTGGTTGTAGACACCATCCAGTAATTGTCCGGCCTCAGCCCGGCGCCGGATTCCGGCACCGGGCTGATGTTCAGCGCATTTCAAAGCGTATCGGCAACTCCAGCCTGAAACGCCCTCCCTCGATATCATCGGGCACTGCAGGCAAGGGTTCGGCCCGTTCAAGCATTTCCAGTGCCGCCTCATCCAGAAGGTTATGCCCGCTCCCGTCGACAATCTCGGCGCTTGCCACTGAGCCATCGCGGTGAAAAAGGATATCGAGTTCGACCGTTCCCTCCTGCCCCAGACGTCGCGCGCGACGGGGGTATTCGTAATAGCGGCCAAGGTGGGCTGAGAGCTCCGCCAGGTAGTTGTCGTTGTCTGCCGCGTCTCCGCCACCGAGAGTCACAGTTTCCGGCGTGTCGTCTTCCCGCTCCTGTTCGGTTTCGATGGTTTCGGCTGGTTCGCTGATTTCCTGGTCTTCAGTGGGTGCCGGCTCGGGCTCGGGCTCGGGTTCGGGTTCGGGCTCGGGTTCGGGTTCGGGTTCGGGTTCGGG
>SLIH01000356.1 GCA_007135745.1 Halomonas sp.
AATGCGCAGCATCGCCATCGAAGGACGGGGGCTTCTGCTGTACCTGCGTCAGGAAGGTCGGGGTATTGGTCTTCTCAACAAGATCCGCGCCTATCATCTGCAGGACCAGGGAGCCGATACCGTGGAAGCCAACGAGCGGCTGGGGTTTGCGGCGGATCTTCGTGACTACAGCATGTGCCTGGATATGCTGGGCCATCTCGGTATTCGCCAGCTCAGGTTGATGACGAATAATCCCCGCAAGGTTCAGGCGCTTCAGGATCTCGGGATCGATATCGTGGAGCGGGTTCCTCTACAGGTGGGGCGTAACCCCCACAACGAAACCTACCTGAATACCAAGCGTTCAAGAATGGGGCACTTCTTCACCACCCATCAGGACGACGATCCGGCCTGATAAGCGGTTCCCGGATGTAATCCGGGCCCTCAGGAGGGATGGACGACTGCCAGTCGGCCATTCGCCATATCCGACAGACGATTCCGGATGGCGCTCAGGATACCCTCGTAATCCAGGCCGCACTCGCTGAGCTGTTCGGCGGGCTTGCCGTGGTCAATAAAACGATCCGGGATGCCCAGTTGCAGCAGGTTCGCGTTGATTCCCTCCGCATTGAGGTGCTCGGCCACACTACTGCCAGCACCGCCGCTGACCACGTTTTCCTCAATGGTCACCAGCAGATCGTGGGTGCTCGCGAGCCGTTCCACGAGCGCACTGTCGAGTGGCTTGACGAAGCGCATATCGGCCACGCTCGCATCCAGCTCTTCAGCCACTTCAAGTGCCGGCTGAACCATGGAGCCAAAGGCAAGAATGGCCACCTGACGCCCCTCGCGACGCACCAGTCCACGTCCGATTTCCAGCTCCGTCATGGTTTCCTCGATTGGCGCGCCAGGCCCTGTGCCACGGGGATAGCGGACGGCCGCTGGTCCCTCGTGCTGGTGACCTGTGTAGAGCATCTGGCGGGTCTCATTCTCGTTCGAGGGTGCCATCACGATCATGTTCGGAATGCACCGCAGGTAACTGAGATCAAAAGCACCGGCATGAGTGGGGCCATCCTCGCCGACCTGACCAGCGCGGTCGATGGCGAAGAGCACATCCAGGTTCTGGATGGCGACGTCATGGATGAGCTGATCGTAGGCCCTTTGCAGGAAGGTGGAGTAGATGGCGACAACCGGCTTTGTTCCTTCGCAGGCCATGCCCGCAGCGAGCGTTACGGCATGCTGTTCGGCGATGGCAACGTCGTAGTAACGCTCTGGGAAGCGCTCGGAGAAGGCCACCAGGTCCGAGCCTTCGCGCATGGCCGGGGTAATGCCGATAACCCGTTCATCCCGCTCGGCCATGTCACAGAGCCACTTCCCGAAAACATTGGAGTACTTCGGCGGCTTGGGTTTGGTGGGGGCGTCGGCCACCTGGACTCGGGGCTTGGGTTCAATCTTGTTGATGGCGTGGTAACCCACCGGGTCGGATTCCGCCGGTGCAAAGCCTTTGCCTTTGGTCGTCACCACATGCAGGAACTGGGGACCGTCCAGCGCCTGGATGTTTTCCAGTGTTTCCAGCAGCAGGGGCAGGTCGTGCCCGTCAATGGGGCCGATGTAGTTGAAACCCAGTTCCTCAAACAGGGTGCCCGGGGCGAACATGCCCTTGAAATGCTCTTCGGTGCGCCGCATCAGTGCTTTGAGTGTCGGGGTGCCGGAAAGCACTTTCTTGCTGGAGTCGCGTACCTGATGGTATGTGCGGCTGGCCAGGAGGCGAGCGAAGTAATTCGACAGACCGCCAACGTTGTGGGAAATGGACATGTCGTTGTCGTTGAGGATCACCAGCAGATCGGCGCGCACGTCCGCCGCATGGCTCATGGCCTCGAAAGCCATGCCCGCAGTCATGGCGCCGTCACCCATCACCGCGATGCTCTTGCGGCTGCGTTTCTGCTGCCGGGCGGCCAGCGCCATGCCCAGTGCCGCGCTGATGGAGGTGCTGGAGTGTCCTACGCCAAAGGTATCGTAGGGGCTTTCATCCCGATTGGGAAAAGCTGCCAGGCCATTGCGGCGTCGAATGGTGGTGAGCTGCTCGCGCCGACCGGTGAGAATCTTGTGGGGGTAGGCCTGATGGCCCACGTCCCAGACCAGGCGGTCTTCGGGTGTATTGAAAATATAATGCAGCGCCAGGGTCAGTTCGACCACGCCCAGACCGGCGCCGAAGTGCCCGCCCGCCTGGCCCACGGCCCACAGGAGGTAGGCGCGCAATTCACGAGCCAGTGCCGGAAGCTGTTCGCGCTCGATCAGGCGCAGCTGTTCCGGTCGTTCGATGCGATCCAGCAGGGGCGTGTCCGGACGCCGTGTCGGGATCTCCTGAAAAACGTGAACGTCTTGCATTCGGGGTTCGCTGCCCTTGCTGAAAATTTACGGCTCGCCGGTCTACCATCCAGGTGGTTGTCGGCCAGAACCGAATTATAAAGAAGTTTCGCTCATAAAGTCAGTGGCATTGTTCGGACCATCCATGACTAGTCCGTGCGTTCGTAACTGGTTGCCCATTAGTAAGTGCGTTGCGCTGAGTGGGTCAATAGGTTCGATTGACCACGAATGCCGCAATGTCTCTGAGTAATTCCGTATCTCCGGGCAGGCCGGCGAGGCTGGCTACCGCCTCGGCCTCAAGCTCGGCGAGAAGTTCCCGTGCCCGGTCGGTGCCGAGCAATGAACAGTAGGTGGATTTGTTCCCGGCCTGGTCCGAGCCCTGTGGCTTGCCCAGAGTGTCGGTGCTTGCCTCAACGTCCAGCAGGTCATCCTTGACCTGAAAAGCCAGACCAATGGCTCGGCCATAACGTCGTGCGGATTCCAGGGTCGTGGGGTCTGTGCGGCCTGCAGCGAGAGCCCCCAAAGCCACGCTGGCTTCAATCAGGGCGCCGGTTTTGCGGCGATGCATCTGCTCCAGTTCGGCCAGTTCCAGGGCCACGCCCGTGGCCGCCAGATCCAGGGCCTGGCCACCCACCATGCCCCGGTGTCCGGCTGCGTCCGCCAGTATTTCGACCATGCGCAGTCGGGCGTCGGCATCAAGCGGCGCCCGGGTGAGCTGGTCGAAGGCCAGGCTCTGCAACGCATCTCCGGCCAGTATGGCGGTGGCGTCGTCAAAGGCGACGTGGCAGGTGGGCTGGCCGCGGCGCAGATCATCGTCATCCATGGCGGGCAGATCATCATGCACCAGGGAATAGGCGTGGATCAGTTCAACCGCCAGTGCAGGGTGCAGGGCCATTTCCCCGGTGCCGCCACAGCACTGGGCGGTGGCAAACACCAGCGTCGGACGTATGCGTTTGCCCCCGCCAAGAACGCTGTAGCGCATGGCGGCACTCAGACGCTGGGGAGCAGAATCCTCGGGGGGTAAAACATCTTCCAGAGCGGCGTTGATCCGATCACCCGCTTCGGCCAGAAAGGCGTCTACGTTCATGAATCGGTTTCTTCATCACTGTCGCTGAAGGGGCGTCGTTCGATCTCTCCCGCCTCATTTCGGGTGACCTGCTCGACGCGCTGCTCAGCGGCACGCAGTGACGTCTGGCACTCCCGGGTCAGTCGAACGCCGCGCTCAAACGCCTTGAGTGACTCCTCCAGAGACAGTTCTCCCTGCTCCAGCTTGCGCACCAGGGTCTCAAGTTCTTCCAGCGTCTGTTCAAAGCGGGACAGGTCAACGCTTTCGGATTCCGTGGCCGGTTGCGGATCGGTCATGACACATCCTGAGGTTTTCAGCAGATTGATGGTCGGCCGCACGGGCATGAAAGGGCCTGCGCAACCATACTGGGCGCCAGTACTCCGTCATTATCACCTTGACGGAGTACTAGTATATCAAAGGTTCAGCGGCTTTCGTGCGTTCGTTGCCACTGGAAAACCAGGGTTTTCGGATCGGATCCCATGGGGCCGAACCGTCTCTCGGTCACTCGGATGCCGCCCTGGCGATTCTGGGTTACCACCGAGGTGGCCCGGGTGCCGTACTGCTCGCCCAGAATGAACATCGGTGAAAGAAAGGATTCCAGTTCCTCACCAACCCCGGTGTCGGGCAGGTCGTCAGGGTCGGCCGGCGTACCGTCGGAGAACTGGTCCAGCAGGCTCTGGTGTAATGCCTGCTCACTCTTATCACCATGATGTGCAAGTGTCTCGTGCAGGCACCTGCGGCCCTGCTGAAGTTTGGGCCAGGGGGTATCGAGCAGATGGTTACTCAAACCGTGCAGCCCTTCCCGGATGGCCTTTGGAGGCTCGCTGGATTCGCTGCCGTGGCTGAACATTCGGTTGCCATCGAAGCCGATAAGATTGAACTGCCCGTAGTCCCTCTGCCCGGCGATAATGCGGTTGAGTTCTTCCTTCATGTCTACAGCCTCCAGCAATCGCAGGGGAAGCTCTCCTCGGGTGCGTCGTGAATTATCCACGGTAGGTGAACGGAAATTCGTGACGGCAGCCAGTCTTCCGTCCGGCATGATCGCCAGCCAGGTGCCACCGGAGCGTTCATCCCTGCCCGCCAGTGGTCCGTTATTACTCCACCAGTGCATTTCCCGGGTGGGGCGGTGGTGGAACTCATCGCGATTGGCAATCAAAACCAAAGAATAATCAGGGTGCCCTTCGAGGGCGAAAGCGATCAGGCACATGGTCTGTACTGCTCATTCGGGAATGAATCTGTATCATACCAGCCAACTTCGCTGGGACATTGATAAATGGGCATATTCGAGGCGATCATTCTCTATCTGCTGCTGGGCGCTCTGGCGGGTACGCTGGCCGGTCTGTTCGGTATCGGTGGCGGACTGATCATTGTGCCCGCGTTGATCATTGTCTTTGGTCTGCAAGGGGTTTCGGATGCTGTCGCCGCCCATCTGGCCGTGGGCACTTCCCTGGCGACGATCATCTTTACCTCGCTGAGTTCGATCCGTACCCATCATGGTAAAGGCGCCGTGCGGTGGGAGCTGTTTCGTCCCATGGCGGGCGGTATTCTGATCGGTGCGGCGCTGGGATCGGTGACGGCTGGGATGCTCAGCGGGGAAGTATTGCAACGTGTGATTGGTATTTTCGTGCTTCTGGTGGCCCTGAAAATGCTGAGCCGCTGGTCGCCGCAGCCAGGTGAGCGGCAACCCGGTAAATCTGGATTTGCCGCCACAGGGGCGGGGATTGGCTGGTTGTCGGCCATTGTCGGTATTGGTGGTGGCACACTGACGGTACCCTTTCTCACCTGGTGTCGGGTGCGCATGCAGCAGGCTGTGGGCACTTCCGCAGCCTGTGGGCTGCCCATTGCCGTCTCGGGCGCGCTGGCCGCCATGGTGGTAGGCTGGTCCCGGCAGGGTTTGCCGGACTATAGTGCGGGCTTTGTCTACGGACCGGCGGTTCTGGGTATTGTGCTGACCAGCGTGCCTTTTGCCCGTCTGGGTGCACTGTTGGCTCACCGGCTCAATGAGGTGTTGTTGCGCCGACTGTTTGCGCTACTTCTGCTGGTGGTGGGTGTGCGATTTCTGTTTCAGTCCTGAGGGCGACTATGTTGGAACATCCCGATTTTGATCCCGTGGCCTTTTCTCTGGGGCCGCTTGAAGTGCACTGGTACGGCCTGACCTATGTGGCGGCTTTTCTTGGCGGCTGGTGGCTGGCGAGTCTGCGTGCCGGGCGTCCTGATTCCGTTCTGACCCGGGAGCAGCTCGGTGATCTGCTGTTCTATCTTGCCCTGGGGGTCATTCTTGGAGGGCGGTTCGGTTTTGTGATTTTCTATCATTTTGACCGCTTCCTCTCCGACCCCCTCTGGCTTTTCCGGATCTGGGAAGGCGGCATGGCCTTCCATGGCGGCCTGATAGGGGTGCTGGTTGCCATGCTGCTTTTTGCACGACGCCATGAACTGCGGTTTTTCCAGGTGGCGGATTTTGTTGCCCCTTTGGTGCCCATTGGTCTGGGGCTGGGGCGGCTGGGCAACTTCATCAATGGTGAGCTTTGGGGGCGGCCCACCGAGGTGGCCTGGGGAATGGTGTTCCCTGCGGCCGGGGATGGTCTGGCCCGGCATCCGTCCCAGCTTTACCAGTTTGCCCTGGAAGGGGTGCTGCTGCTGGTTGTGCTGTGGTGGTTTTCCGCCAAACCGAGGCCCCGCATGGCGGTTTCGGGTCTTTTTCTTGCCGGTTATGGCGTGGTCCGGTTCTTTGTCGAATTCTTCCGCGAACCGGATGAACACCTTGGCTTCATCGCCATGGACTGGATGACCATGGGGCAGTTGCTGTCGCTGCCGATGCTGGTGGTGGGTGTTGCCCTGATGGTCTGGGCTTACAGGAGAGGCTAATGCAACAGTACCTGGATCTTATGCGTGAAATCGCAGATGAGGGGGTGGATCGCGGGGATCGCACCGGCGTCGGTACCCGCTCGGTTTTTGGCCGTCAGATGCGCTTTGACCTGTCGGCCGGTTTTCCGCTCGTAACCACCAAGAAGGTCCACCTGCGCAGCATCATCTACGAGCTGCTGTGGTTTCTGCAGGGGTCCACGGATAACAATTGGCTGCGCGAGCGCAAGGTCTCCATCTGGAACGAATGGGCGCTGGAAAACGGGGACCTGGGCCCCATCTATGGGAAGCAATGGCGCAGCTGGGCCTGCCCCGATGGAAGTACGGTGGACCAGATCCGGGAAGTCATGCACAACATCAAGCACAAGCCCCATTCCCGGCGTCTGCTGGTCAGTGCCTGGAATCCGGCGGAATTGCCGGACGAGTCCATGAGCCCCCAGGACAACGTGAGGGCCGGGCGCATGGCTCTGGCACCGTGCCATTGTCTCTTTCAGTTCTATGTGGCCAACGGGCGGTTGTCCTGCCAGCTCTACCAGCGCAGTGCCGATCTCTTCCTGGGGGTTCCCTTCAATATCGCCTCCTACAGTCTGCTTACCTGCATGATGGCCCAGCAGGCCGATCTTGAGCCGGGCGACTTTGTGCATACCTTTGGCGACGTGCACCTCTACCACAATCACCTGACGGATGAGATCGTTTACGAGCAGCTTTCCCGTACCCCGGGTCCACTGCCGCGCCTTGAGATCATTCGCCGCCCGGAGAGTCTTTTTGATTATCAGCTGGAAGATTTCCAGATCCACGATTACCACCCGCAGCCCGTCATACGGGCTCCCATTGCCGTATAGGGAGTACCCATGAGAACCGCGTTGATCGTTGCCATGGATCGAAACCGGGTCATAGGCCGCAACAACAGCCTGCCGTGGTATCTGCCGGAGGACCTGCGTTACTTCAAACGGGTGACGCTGGGGAAGCCAGTCATTATGGGGCGTAAAACCCATGAGTCCATTGGTCGGCCCCTGCCGGGGCGCAGCAATATTGTGATTACCCGCAATCCGCAATGGACGGCAGAGGGCGTTACCGTTGTCACAACGCTCCAGCAAGCCCTGGAGCGCGCCCGGGCTCAGGCCGATATCGATGGGGTGGATGAGGTGGTCGTTATCGGCGGCAGTCAGATTTACGCCGAGGCGCTACCCAACACGGATCGTATGTACGTGACGGAAGTGCATGCGGAGGTGGCGGGCGACACCTGGTTTCCGACAATCAACTGGGACCAGTGGGAGGAGCTGGAGCGGGAGGATTATTCCGCCAGTGAAAACAACCCCTATCCCTACAGCCTGGTCGTCTATCAGCGGGTTCTGGAGTAGTCCATGACAGTTTTCGATGAATTGATGCGCCAGACCCGCGAAGGGTGTCTGGAGATCGGCGCCGATTGGGCCCAGGGGCGCGCCAGCTTTGGCGGTCTGGTAGCTGCCGCGGCCCATGAGGCCATGGTGGAGCGCTTGAGTGATGAGCGTCCTTTGAGGGCCATGGCGGTTTCATTTGTAGGGCCTGTCACTCCGGACGAACCGGTGTCCGTAACAGCGGATGTGCTGCGTCAGGGCCGATCGGTTACCCAGATGGAGGCTCGGCTGAAACAGAGTGACGAAACCATGCTTGTGGCGCACGGCAGCTTCGGGCTCCCCCGTGGTTCCGGGATCCGTGTCGCCGCCCCGCCCCCGCCCAGTGCGCCTCCGCCTGCCGAGGTGGCCCCGCTGCCGCTGCAGGAGGGCGTGACGCCGGCTTTTCTTGAACACTTTGACCTCCGATTCTGCATCGGCGGCTTTCCCTTCTCGGGATCGGACGAACGCAGGATGGGTGGTTGGATGCGTTTTCGTCAGCCTCCCGGGGAGCTGGGGCCATCGCATCTGGTGGCTTTGATTGATGCCTGGCCTCCCACAGTGCTCCCCATGCTCAAGGCACCGGCGCCGGCCAGCTCATTGAGTTGGTCCCTGGAGCTGATTCATCCTCTGCCTCAGTTCGAGCCGGATGA
>SLIH01000229.1 GCA_007135745.1 Halomonas sp.
GCGCTGGCGCCAATGCTGAAGAAACAATTTTACCAACTCGCCAGCCAGCGCTTTCTTGTCCATGGCCGGAAACGCCTGACTGCTCTCATTCCAGAACACTTCCACGGCATTGCGGTCACTGTTGAAGCCAATGGAGCGGTCGGAAACGTCATTGGCAACAATCAGATCCAGCTTCTTGCGCTTGAGCTTGCCCTTCGCATAGGCCGCCACATCCGTGGTTTCCGCCGCAAAGCCAATCGTCATGGGCGGATTCTTACGGCCCGCCACCGCGGCGAGTATATCGGGATTGTGAGTCAGTTCCACTACCGGACTGGCGTCACTGTCCTTTTTGATTTTCTGCTCGGCGCACTGCACAGGACGGTAATCCGCCACCGCCGCCGTCGCGATAAACCAGTCACAGCCCGCACCCAGAGCCTGCTCTACGGCTTCGTGCATTTCAGTGGCACTGTCTACATCAACACGCTGAACGCCAGCCGGCGTTGGCTGATTGACCGGCCCGGCCACCAGGACCACCTGCGCGCCACGAGTCGCGGCAGCCTCCGCCAGGGCAAATCCCATTTTCCCGGAACTGTGATTGGTGATGTAACGCACCGGATCCAGTGCTTCCCGGGTGGGGCCGGCGGTGATGACAACCCGGACGCCGGCCAGGGATTGGTCGGAAAGTCCCAGAACCTTTTCCACAATCAGCTCCGGCTCCAGCATCCGCCCCGGCCCGGTGTCACCACAGGCCTGATCCCCTTCGGCAGGCCCCCAGATGCGGAATTGCTCATCCTTTTCCAGCCAATCGAGGTTGCGCTGGGTACGCCCATTGCGCCACATGGCCTGATTCATGGCCGGCGCCAGGGCAATAGGCGCATCAGTGGCCAGACAGAGCGTGGTGAGCAGATCATCCGCAAGTCCCATGGCCAGTTTGGCCATCACATCCGCCGTAGCCGGAGCAACCAGCACCAGATCCGCCCAACGGGCCAGCTCAATATGCCCCATGCCCGCCTCGGCCTCGGGATCCAGCAGACTCTGACGCACCGAATGGCCGCTGAGTGCCTGGAAGGTGAGCGGCTGGATAAAGGCCTCGGCGCCACGGGTCATCACCACCCGGACTTCATAATTGCGGCGCACCAGCTGGCGCACCAGCTCAGCACTCTTATAGGCGGCAATACCGCCCGTTACGGCGAGAACGATGTTTCTGCCCGTCATCTGCTGCATTATTGACCCACCCCCTGCGCCGATCTGAAGCTACCTAAGATACCAGAGATTAACAGCGCCCTGAAAAACCCCACCACCCGTCTGGCATAAGATTTCACACAAGGTTAGACTTCCGCTCACAAAAGGATGCCACATGCCAAGGGAATGGGATGATGTCGATCAGGGAAATGCCCCCCGAGGAGCGCCCCCGTGAAAAGCTGCTCAATCACGGCGCCTCCACACTCAGTGATGCCGAACTCCTCGCCATTTTTCTGCGCACCGGCAGCGCCGGAAAGCCCGTTCTGACCATGGCGCGGGAGCTGATTGAGCGCTTCGGCGACCTGCGTACGCTCGTCGGCGCCACGGCGGGCCAGTTCTGCCGTACACCGGGCCTGGGCACCGCCAAGTTTGCCCAACTCCAGGCGACCATGGAGATGGCCCGACGGGTCATGGAGGAGCCACTGCGCCCCGGCGACACTCTGACCTCGCCCGATGCCACCCGCCGCTATCTGCAGACACGGCTGATCACGCGCCCCCACGAAGTCTTCGCCTGCCTGTTCCTCGACACCCGCCATCGTGTAATCCGCTATGAGGAACTGTTCACCGGCACCATCGACGGCGCCGCCGTCTACCCTCGCGAGGTCGTTCGCCGGGCACTGGACTACAATGCCGCCGCCCTGATCCTGGCCCACAATCACCCCTCGGGCATTGCCGAGCCGAGCGACGCCGACATTCATCTGACCGAACGACTCAAACAGGCACTGGGACTGGTGGATGTGCGGATACTGGATCATATGATTGTGGGGCATGGGGAGGTTACCTCCCTGGCTGAGAGGGGGTGTCTATAACGGTTACAGGTATCAGGTTACAGGTCCCAGGCGTTAAATTTTTTGCTTTAGAGGCTGTGATCTGGTATAAAAACGGCCCTTTTCCGGGAGCGTCAGGCACAGGCTGCGATAGCCACTCAGGGCGAGAGCATTACCACCTGGACGCAACACTGAATATTATTGAACAGCGCTCTGTTGGAGGCACTTATGTCCAGAGTTTGTCAGGTGACCGGTAAGCGTACCGTCACAGGTAACAACGTTTCACACGCCATGAACCATCGCAAGCGCCGTTTTCTGCCCAACCTGCAGTCGCACCGGTTCTGGGTGGAAAGCGAGAAGCGGTTCGTGAAGCTGCGCATTTCCACCAAGGGCATGCGCATCATCGACAAGAAGGGTATCGAGACGGTCCTGAAAGACCTGCGTGCCCGCGGCGAGAAGGTCTGAGGAGGACATCATGCGCGAGAAGATCAAGCTGGTTTCCAGCGCCAACACCGGTCACTTCTACACGACCACAAAGAACAAGCGCAACACGCCGGACAAGATCGAGATCAAAAAGTACGATCCCGTGGTTCGCAAGCACGTTGCCTACAAGGAATCCAAGCTGAAATAAACAGCTTTGTTTGCTTGTGCCTGAACTCGAAAGCCCGGCCAGTCCGGGCTTTTTTTATTCTTCGCCGGCACCGGGCAGCTCGATCTCCATACCAATCGGCAGATGATCGGAGACGGGGTAGGCAATGACCTGGGCGTCGTGGACGTTCAGTGAGGGGCTGACCAGGATGTGGTCCAGCGCCTTTTCCGGGCGCCAGCTCGGGAAGCTGTAGGCGGTATCGGGCAGCGGGATCAGGTTGCTTTCCTTGAGCGGTGAGTTACCAAGAAGCTGCTCGGCGTGGGCATTCATGTCCCCCATCAGCACCACGTGGCGGTACTGGGAGACCAGATCGCGGATGTAGGCCAGCTGCCGATTCTGGGCCTTCTTGCTCAACGACAGATGCATCAGCACTACAACCAGCGGATCGTCCTCGCGGCCATACTGGGCCACCATGGCGCCACGACCCGGAATCAATGCCGGCAGCCGGTGCTCCTGAACCTCGATGGGGCGGTAACGGCTGAGAATGCCGTTGCTGTGCTGCGCGAGACGGCCAAAATTCCGGTTCAGCTGCTGGCGCCAATAGGGAAAGCCACCGCGCTCGGCCAGATACTGGACCTGATTGACGAACCCGCTGCGCATGGAGCCGCCATCACATTCCTGCAGGGCCACGACGTCGTATTCGCGCAGCAGGTTGGCAATCCGGTTGAGGTTTTCCTTGCGCTGACTGTGAGGGAGAAGGTGCTGCCAGCTGCGGGTGAAGTAGTGGTGATAAGCCTGAGTTGCAATCCCCACCTGAATATTGAAGGTCAGCAGGCGGATGCGGTTGACCACATCAAATTCATCCGCCCGCTCCAACCCCGAGGAGGTTCCCCTCGGGGGTTCAAGCCGCTTGAAGGTTTTCACCTGTTCCAGCAACCGGTTGTACATAGCACTCTCTTAATCGGAAGCACGCTCCTGCTCCACCAGGTAATCCGCGATCGCCAGCATGTTCTCGAAACTGCCCGCACCGCGCACTGATATCATGTACTTACCTTCCACGACCACCGAAGGTGTACCCGTGACGCCCGCTCCCTGAACAAATTGCCGTCCTCGACGCATGGCAGCGTCCACGCTGAAGCTATCCCAGGCATCACGTGCAGCCTGCTCGTCCACGTCGGTCTCAGCAGCAAAAAATGCAGCGATACTGTCCCGCGAACTCAGATTGCGACGCTCGCCCGCCAGTGCATCGAAAAGCGCCTGATGAACCTCTTCCAGAATATCGAGCTCCTGTGCCACGTAATAAGCCTGCGCATGAGGCCGCCAATCCGCCCGCAGCGGCGCCGGGACATGACGCAACGCGACATCATCGGCCTTGGTCTCTTTCCAGCGCTCAATCACCGGCTGCATCTGGTGGCATGCCGGGCAGCCATACCAGAATACTTCAGCCACCTCGTACTGATCCTCGTACAGCGTATCCAGTGGGGAGGACAGCTTCTGGTAATGAACACCCTCTTCCCACTGCGCGGAAGCAGCCACGGGCACTGCGAGCAAAAGCGCAGCCAGAACCCAGATTTTTCTGATCATCATATACTCCAATATTGTTCTCGGGCCGTGATTTTCAAGTTGACGGATAATCATGGTCAGCAGCCGAAACTGCCTGACACCGATCAGCCCATTGAAGCGGACTTTTCACTATGCGGCAAGAGTATTGAAAGGAACAGGTGAAAAGAGGGAGGGAGAGGCATGGGCCGTCATCTTCCGGCCCATGCCCGAGAGCAGAAATTTCAGTAGAGCCCGTGCATGTACTCGGCAACGGCCTCAATCTCGGAATCCGTAAGCTTGGATGCAATATCACCCATAATCTGACTCTGGGAATCATACACCCGGTCACCCGAGCGATAGTCCTTCAGTGCCTTGATCGAGTACTCCACGGACTGACCACTGACCCGCGGATAACCAGCCGGCTCATTACCCAGACCCTGGGGACCGTGGCACGCGATACAGGCCGCTACGCCGCTGGCCTTGTTGCCACCACGGTAGAGGCTCTCGCCCTGATCGACCAACTCCGGATCGGCCTCGCCTTCCGGCATCTCCTGGGCATTGTAGAATGCCGCCAGGTCTTTCAGGTCCTGCTCACTCATGTCGTCGAGCACACCCGCCATTTCCGGGACGCTACGATCCCCCGACTGGATGTCGCGCAGCTGCTTGGCAAGGAACTTTTCCCCCAGACCCGAAATGATCGGATAGACCGGCTGCAGATTATCGGACCCCGTTTGGCCGTGGCAGGCCACACACCCGTCCGTGAGCTGCTCGCCACGATTCGGATCACCGGCATGGACCGTTCCAGTCAGCCCAACAGCCACCACCAGACCTGCAATCATTTTTTTCATGCTTGCACCACTCACTTATCAGACTATTCCATTGCCCCGAACCTGCCGTATAGCCGGCACCGACGGGCAAGCGTAAAAACTGGTGTGGTATTATACATAAATCCCCGAGGACTAAAATCCGCACAACCCAATTCGATACAGGCGCCGTTCGTGACCGCAGATAACCTCAAGCCCAGCATCTCATTCAACAGTGCGCGCTTTCTCACCAGCGCCGCCAAACTTTCCCAGTGCCCGGCGGATACTGGTGCCGAGATTGCTTTCGCCGGGCGCTCAAATGCCGGCAAATCAAGCGCGCTCAACGCCCTTACCCGTAACAGCAAGCTCGCGCGCACCAGCAAAACCCCGGGGCGCACCCGGCTGATCAATTTTTTCTCTCTGAATCAGCCGGATACGCGCCTGGTGGATCTACCCGGCTATGGGTACGCAAAAGTATCCAGGGAAATGCAGGCGGAATGGCAGCGACACCTGGCGGACTACCTCAACCAACGCCAGTCCCTGCGCGCGATGACGCTCATCATGGATATTCGCCACCCCCTGTCCGACTTCGATCAGATGATGATCGAATGGTGCGAGGACCGCGAGCTGCCCATGCTGCTTCTGCTGACCAAGGCCGACAAGCTCAAGAGCAACCCGGCCCGCCAGCAGGTAACGCAAGTGCGCCGGGCCCTGAAGGAATTCCAGTGCGTGCAGCACATCCAGCCTTTCTCCGCGCTCAAAAACCAGGGCATCGACGAGGCCCGAGAGAAAATCAGTGCCTGGCTTTCAAACGAGCCCGCAGCCTAGCCCGCCAGGAATCCTGATCAGAACGCCGTTGCCATAACCGCCCCTTCCGGGAGTTCCGGGCGATAGCGCTCCCTCAGGTCCATGACCTCATCATGGTACCTTTCCGTCACATAGGGCATCTCCAGCGTCAGCACCTGATAGATGCCCTGGCGCAGCTGCTCGCGGCTGATATCACCATCGCCTTCAGCGGCATGGGCGGTCTTGAGGAAGGCCATCCAGTTGGTCACCACCAGCCAGGCGTTGAGCGCCATCGCTTCCTGCTCGCCATCGGAATGCGAACGCAGAATGCCGCCCTCCTGCAGCCCCTGCAGCACGGCCCGGATCTCGGCCAGACACTGAAAAGTGAAATCCCGATAGTCCCTTCGCAGCCGTTCGTCCGTCGTCAGCAGGTACTCCAGATCCCGGTGGAAAAAGCGGTAGTGCCAGAGCCCGTCGAACACGGACTCCAGGTAGAACATCTTGTCCTTGATGGTCAGTGGGCGATCGCGGGGCACCACCAGGTACTGATTCACCAGAGCCCGGTACTGCAGAAAGATGGTATAGATGATGTCCGCCTTGTTGCGGAAGTGGTAATAAAGGTTACCCGGAGAGATGCCCAGATGGGCGGCAATGTGATTGGTGGTCACATTGCGCTCTCCCTCTTCATTGAACAAGGCAAGACTGGCCTGAAGAATCCTGTCGCGTGTTTTCATTAATCCCCGACTGTCCAAAATCTGACCGGCAGCACGAAATGCCACCTCTGAGTGTTGACTATTAGAGTATATACTCTAATAATGGTTTTGTAGATGATGAGATTCGTCCGCCAGCGTGCGCAGCAAGCTGCCTGCTGAGCGTCTGATGAGAGCACAGGAGGCCCCAATGGTCGCTAACGTCGTTCAATTGACCGAAAGCAAAAAACAAATCCAGCAGATCAACCGGATTTTCACAGAACAGCAGCAGGCATTCCGCGAAAATCCAGCGCCCTCGGTGGCCGAACGGCGCGAGAACCTCAAGCGCCTCAAGCGTGCTCTGCTTGCCTATCAGGACGAACTGATGGAAGCCATCGACCGCGACTTTGGCGGTCGCTCGCCGGATGAGACGATCCTGGCCGAACTGATGCCTTCCATACAGAATATCAATTATACACTGAGTCACCTGACTCAGTGGATGAAGCCGGAAAAGCGCAAGGTTCACATGCTGTTCCAGCCCGCGCGCAACGAAATTCATTACGAGCCACTGGGCGTTGTGGGCATCATGGTGCCCTGGAACTATCCGCTGTTTCTTACTGCAGGGCCGCTCACCGCAGCGCTGGCGGCAGGCAACCGGGTGATGATCAAGCTCTCGGAATACACCCCTGAAACATCGGCCCTGATCCAGAAAATCCTGGAAGAAACCTTCCCTCAGGATCTGGTCGCCGTCGTCAACGGCGAAGCCGATGTAGCCCAATCCTTTGCGGCAAAAGCCTTTGATCACCTGCTGTTTACCGGCTCCACCGAGATTGGTCGTCATGTCATGCGGGCCGCTGCCGACAATCTGACCCCGGTAACCCTGGAGCTTGGCGGCAAATCCCCCGCCATTGTTTCCCAGGACGTACCCATGAAGGACGCCGCCGAGCGCATTGCCTTCGGCAAAGGCATCAATGCGGGCCAGACCTGCGTTGCGCCGGATTACATCCTCTGCCCCCGGGACCGGGTCAACAGCTTCGTTGAACAGTTCCGTGCCGCCGTGGCCACCATGTATCCGACCATGCGTGACAACCGGGATTACACCAGCATTATTACCCAACGCCACCATGATCGCCTGACGCGCCTGATCGAGGACGCACGGGCCAAGGGAGCGGAGATCATCGAAGTCAATCCGGGTAACGAGCACTTTGGTGATGATACCCGCAAGATGCCGATTCAGCTGGTGCTCAACCCGACACCGGACATGCTCGTCCTGCAGGAAGAAATCTTCGGCCCGGTACTGCCGGTGGTGACTTACGGACAGCTTGAGGAAGCACTCAACTACATCAATGACCGCCCACACCCCCTGGCACTGTACTATTTCGGTTACAATCGAACAGAGCAGAAGCGGGTGCGCGAACAGACCCGCTCGGGTGGAATCTGCGTCAACGACACCCTGGTTCACGTGGGGCAGGACGATCTGCCGTTCGGTGGCGTTGGCGACTCCGGCATGGGGAACTATCACGGACAGGAAGGGTTCGTAACCTTCTCCAACACCCGGGGTGTTATGAGCAAGCAGAAGCTCAACAGCGGCAAGATTGTCCATCCGCCGCACAACACGTTGTTGCACAAACTGATATACCGCATTTTCCTGCGCTGACAACGGCGCAACCACAATAAAAAAGACAAAAGGTGGCAAAAGCCATGGAAATGGACCTCCCAAACGGGCCGGTGGCGTCGCCGGCCCTCAGCCGAAGGGGGTTTCTGCGCCTGGGCGTAACCGGGAGCGCCACACTGGCCGGAATCAGCCTGCTGGCCGGGGTGAGCGGCTGCGCCACCACGCCGGAACCATCC
>SLIH01000213.1 GCA_007135745.1 Halomonas sp.
ACAAGCCAGTGTTCGTTTCTGACGGATCAGATTTATGTACAACAGGACGCGTCCGGTGCTGACATTATGGCAGCAGCTTTCCGATGCCTGCAGCAGGGCTGCCCGGTACGCACTGGTGGCGTTTATCCTTTCAGTGGCGTGTGCACCAACGGCCTTTTCCGCCGATGTGATTTACCTCGCGGGAGCCGAGCGGGAGAGCCTGCGCAAGCTGGTGCAGGAAGGCGTAACGCAAGTCCTTGGCGACACAGTCGAACTGGATCGCTACTCTGCGGATGCACCGGACGACGCGCTGGTCCTGGCGCTGGGGCCTTCGGCCCTGTCAGAGGTTCTGGCGAATAATCCCGAGCAGCCTGTTGTCTCCCTTTTTGCTTCCAGCACGTTTTTCAGAGAGAGAGTCTCTGCGGAACAGTCCGTGACGGCTGTCTTCAATGATCCCCCTCTGTTGCGTCAGGCCCGCCTGGGTCGCCTTATTCTGCCCAGGGCGCGAACCATTGGGCTTCTTGCCTCGCCTGATCAGGCGGACGCCTACCGACCCGCTATCGAATCGCTTGAGGCCATTGGGCTGGAAGCGAGGGTTTTTGTGGTGCCCTCGCCGGATCAACTGATTCGCCACCTCTCACGCGCCCTCTCCTATGGGGATTTTCTTCTGGGCACACCGGATGAGCAGATCTACAACCGCAATACCATCAAGCATCTGTTGTTGACGAGCTATCGCCAGAATCGTCTGGTTATTGGTCCGACCCGTCCCTATGTGCGTGCCGGGGCGCTTGCATCAACCTACACGAATGCGGCGGATCAGGTGACGCAGGGGCTTGAAGCCGTTGCCCACTACTTTGAACATGGGGAACTGCCCGAGGCGGCCCATGCTCGTGAGTTTTCGGTGACCGTCAACCGACAGGTGGCGCGGTCCATGAATATTCCTATTCCTTCGGATGAGCAACTGGCCGACGAGTTGCGCCAGCTGGAGGCGGCAGATGAACACTGAACAGCGGACCCGTTGGACCATCTATCGGCGCTTGCTGCTGCTGGGCACCCTGCCCGCGCTTGCCATGTTTCTGTTCATGCTGCTGTTCTTCACCCAGGCGCGTCTGGACGATACACGGGAAGGTCTCTTTCAGACCAGTCAGGTAATAGCCGATAACCTCGCGCCTGCGGTGGAGTTTCCCGTTGTAACGGGAGACCAGAGAGCACTTGAAGCACTGCTGCGCGAAACCCGTCAGCGCTCGAACGTCCTGCGCATTGCAATACGCGATCGTTCCGGCGAGACCGTGGGCCTGGTGGGGCCTTCGGACGAGGAGCTTGCCGGAGATGAGGGCGTTCACTATTTCACCAGTGAAATTATACAACAGCCCATGGAGTTCGCGGAGGAGCAGGCATTCCTGGAATTTGGCAGCGGCAGTGGTGCCTTCGGTGCTGTGGCCACGCGTATTGGCGAGGTTGAAGTCGCCGTCTCTGAAGCCGTTCTGGCGGAAGAGCAACGGGACATTCTTTGGACTTCTGCCGGAATCGGCGTGATTCTGTTTGGTGGAACGCTGATCTTTATCGGTCGGCTGGCCTACCGTCTGAGCGTTCCCATTGAGCATCTGGTTGAGAGCATCGAGAGTCTGCCCGATGGTGATTACCGGGTTGATCCCAGTGAGACACGCGTTGCCAGGGAGCTCCAGTCTCTGCAGCGTGCCATATCTGAAATGGCTATTCGGTTGAAGGCCTCTGAACAGGAAAGGCAGTTGACTTTTCAGCAACTGGCCGACGCCAGAGACAAGGCGGAGTCAGCCAGTAATGCCAAGTCCGAGTTTCTGGCCATGATGAGTCATGAAGTTCGCACACCATTAAACGGTGTCCTCGGGATGCTGCAGCTCCTGGAAGATGAGCAGAACCTGACGGCTGGCCAGACGGACTATGTTGTCACGGCACGTCGCTCGACAGAGGATCTGCTTGTCATCATCAATGACATTCTGGATTTTTCACGGATCGAACGGGGACGACTGGAGCTTGAGCACGTCTCCTTCGAGCTGCGTGGCGTCATTGAGAACTGTTTTGCCACCTACCGCCATCAGGCGGAGAAAAAGGGACTCGATTATCAGCTGCGGTTCCGGGGCTCCTGGGGCGAGGACCTTGAGGTTTACGGTGATCCGGGACGTCTTCGCCAGATTGTTGCCCACCTTATCGGTAACGCCATCAAATTTACCGACGAAGGCCGTGTGGTGGTGACCGTCCACTGGGCCGCCCACTCCGAAAACGAAGGAATGCTCAGTTGCGATTTCGAGGACAGCGGTGCCGGCATTCCGAGTGATCGTATCAGCGATATGTTCAGCACGTTCGAGCAGCTTGACAGCAGTGCTGCCCGTCGATTTGGAGGCACTGGACTGGGACTGCCCCTGGTGCAACGCCTGGTTGAACTCATGGGAGGACACATTGCCGTGGACACGGCCCCGGGCTGTGGCAGCGTCTTCCGGTTTGTCGTACCCCTGGCGGTGACCTCGTTCGGTGACGATGAGCATCCGACCTTCGGGCATGCACTGGAAGGCGAACGCCCGGCCCTGCCCCATGGGCAATCGGAGTATCAGGCACTGGTGGTGGAAGATAACGCGATTAACCAGCGTGTCGCGGCCCGACTACTGGAGAACCTCGGTTTTCATGTGCAGTGCGCCAATAATGGTGTCGCGGCCGTGGAAGCAATCGAGAGCCGGCATGAAAGCTATGATGTGGTTCTGATGGACTGTCAGATGCCGGTCATGGACGGTTGGGAGGCAACCCGTAAGATCCGTGCCTGGGAGCGCCGTACCGGCAGCCCGGAGCTGCCGATTGTCGCCATGACCGCGGATGTTCTTGACGGCACCGAGACCTCATGCCGCGAAGCCGGGATGAACGGGTACCTGCCCAAACCGGTGCGTAGGGAAAGTCTGCGTGAGACGTTGCAACGCATCATCAGGCTGTAGCATTTTACCGGGATGAAACGTCCCGCATGGTGACGAATTCCTCCGCGGAGGTGGGGTGTATGCCGATGGTGGCATCAAAATGCGCCTTGGTTGCACCCGCCTTGATGGCGACCCCGATGCCCTGCATGATCTCGCCAGCTTCCGGGCCTACCATGTGAGCACCGACCACACGATCCGAGGCGTCATCCACGATAAGCTTCATCAGCGTACGCTCATCCCGTCCGGACAACGTGTGCTTCATGGGTTTGAAGTCAGTCCGGTAGATGCGCAGTGAGCCGTAGCGTTCCCGGGCCTCGGCTTCTGTCAGTCCCACGGTGCCTATAGTCGGTTGACAGAAAACGGCGGTGGGAATGGCTTCGTAATCCATTCTGCCCTTGCCATCCCCGAAGAGATTACGTGTCAGCACCATGGCCTGTTCCAGCGCCACCGGTGTCAGCTGGGGGGTGCCGATAACGTCACCCAGCGCGTAAATGCCGGGTACTGACGTCTGGAACTCATCATCAACCCTGATGAATCCGCCATCGGAGATCTCTACGTCCAGCGCTTCCAGGCCCAGACCATCAATCAGCGGGCGACGGCCTGTTGCCGCGAGTACCAGGCCGGCATCCAGGGTATCGCCGTTGTCCAGCTGAACCTGGTAGCTTGTCTCGCCCTCTTTCGTTACCTGCTCTATGTTGGTGTTGAAGCGCAGATCCACGCCCTTCTTGCGCATTTCTTCGGCAACAAATTCGCGCACATCATCGTCAAAGCCGCGCAGAAAGAGCGGGCCGCGATAGATCAGAGAGGTATCGACGCCCATCCCTGCCAATATGCTTGCGAACTCAACGGCGATGTAACCGCCTCCCCAGACCACTGCTTTTTTCGGCAGCTGCTCCAGGTAAAACATGTCGTTGGAGGTCAACAGATGTTCCCTGCCGGGGATCTCCGGGACGAAAGGCCAGCTTCCGGTGGCAATCGCGATGCGTTCGGCCCGGATTTTTTCACCGTTGACGCTGATCTCGTTGCGTCCGGTCAGTTGGGCTTAGCCTCGAAAAAGCGTGACCTCCGCATTGTCCAGAAGGCGCCCATAGATGCCATTGAGGCGTTCAATCTCGGCGTTCTTGTTGTTGACCAGGGTTGGCCAGTCAAATTTCACCGAATCTTCCGGCACCTGGAAACCATAACCGGCCGCATCCTCAATTTCCTCCCGCACATGAGAGGCAAACACGAAGAGCTTTTTGGGCACACAACCTACGTTCACGCAGGTACCGCCAAGATACTTCGCTTCCACCACGGCAACATGTGCGCCCTGGGCGGAAGCCGTGCGGGCCAGGCGAACTCCGCCGGAGCCCGCGCCAATGACGACCAGATCAAAATCTTTCTGGGTCACGATAATACTCCTTGATTCTGTTGGAGGGTCAGAGCTGCAGCGTCAGGCGGGCGCTGACGAAACCCGGCTCGTCGGTACGGTCGAAAGAGGCCTGATCGACGCCGATTCCGTATTCACTCTGTAGGTGAGCCAGCCACTGTGTCAGATCAGTAAAGGGCGCCGCGTCCAGCCAGATTCGCATGGCCCGATCGCCGCTGGGCTCAAAGCGCTGCAATGGCATACCCGAACGGTTAGCCGATTCAGTGACGGTACGCAGCAGTTCGCCCTCTCGCAGCTCCTGTCGCGCACCGCTGCCACCTGCACGGAGATTGCGTGCGGCGGGCTCCTGGCTCTGGATCCAGCCAACAAGATCTCGGGCCGTTTCCATGTCGGCGCGTGCGTCGTTACGGAAATCCGCAACGGGTTTCCAGATGGCGAGGTAAATGAGCGCGATCAGAAGTGCCAGGGCCATGACCTGCAGTGCGCGTTGGTCTCTCTGGCCAAGGTGATCGTAACGCGCTCTCAGTTTCTGCAATGGAGGCCACTGTTGTAGACGGTTCAGCATCGTCTTAACCCCCTTGTGCTATCGTCAGGCGGCCACGGGTGTGGTCTTCTTCATTGACCACGGAACCGATCCGGGCCTGCAGGCCTGCGGAACTGAGGCCGCTGCGCATGTTGTCCAGCTGCGAGAAGCTTTCTCCGCGCAGCTCAACAACAAGCTCACCGCGCTGGCGGCTGAAGTTGATGGCGTCGAAACGGATCCGTTCATTGTTCTCGGCCTGGAGGTATTCGTAACCGGCGTAACGCAGCAGGGTAAGGAAATCCGTACCGCCCTCTCCTCTTTCGGCGGCGCGCAGGCGCCCTGTCAGTATCCGTTGAACGTTGTCGGCCGTCGCTCGGGTATCGTCCGGGAAAAGCTCGCGATAGACTTCCATTGCTCTGGCTTCGTAGGTCTCGGCGCGCTCCTGAAAGTGGAGCCCCTCAGCGACCATCAGCCCCAGCTGGATAACGAAAGCGACGCCGGCAATGACGCCAACGGGTACCCAGGGCCGCCAGGGGGAGTGCCCACTGTGGTACTGGGCAAACTCGCCCTGACAGAGGTCGATGGGACGGCTGGATTCCGCGCTGTGGCACTCGGCCATCAGCCGCAGAGGGCTGACGGTCAGTTCCTCAATGGTCACCAGTGCGTCCGGGTTCTGTTCCAGCGCCGCAAGCTCCATGCGCTTGCGTTCGAGAACATCGGGGCTGGTATGAATGACGATCCGGGGTGGCGTTTCTTCCGTCCAGGTTGCCAGCAACGATTCCGTGAACACGGCCAGTCCGTCCAGCGGGACGTCGTACCACTCACCGTTTTCCCCGTGCACGAGCGCCTGTTCATCTTCCACCAGTACGGTCCAACGATTGCTTTCGCTCGGAAGAAGCATGGCATCGGCATAGACTGCGGAGATGGGGCGCTGCCAGGTATGAAACCGGGCCAGGTGCTGTTGCATTGTGGTGCGGTCAACGGCGCCCACCTGCCATTCACCGTCGAGGCGCTCCCCCAACACCAGGTGCATGTCTTCAATATCCTGGGCAACCTGCTCCTCGACGGAATAAGGCAGGGCCTGCAGGATAACGCGTTTCTGGCGTCCCGGGATGCGCGCCGTACAGTAGCTCACGTCAAAGGCCGGTATCACGCCCACCAGTCGGACATTGCCCGCGCCATGCTCCTCCAGCGCCGTTTCGATCTGGTCACGGGGGCTGGATTGGCCTTCCGCGACAAAATCACCGCCGGTGTCCAGGAGTACCCAGTCGAAATAGTCGACGGTTTCTCCCTCACCTTCTTCGCGGGTGCCCGTGAGTCTTAGATAAAGTGTGTATGCCATGGTTCAGGAAAACTCCCGGTTACTCCGGTGCCTGGATGGTTTCTTTGGTAATGATGCCAGTTTGTGAGCCATCGCGCGATAGAACCTGTATCTCGCCGTCCTCGCCCCTGTGAACCTTGGACACCAGATACTGAACGTTGTTACTCACGGTCACTCGTGTCGCGACCTCGAAAAAGTAACTTCGCAGCCCCAACCCCTCGTCCTCAAGCCCCAGCCCGGAGAATTCCGGGCGCGCAAGAAAATCCTGCATTTCGGTGAAGGGCTCTTCGCGCGCGGCCGTAAATACCGCCTCGGCTTCCGCCTCACCAATGCGTTCGTGAAGGGAGCGGATCACGGCCGGAGTGGCGAAATTCACGTTCAGCTCCGGGGTCCTGTCTGGCAGCGCGGCCACATGCGGGCGAAGCATCCGATAGTCTTCCTCGGATATGCCGTCCATCAGCCTGAGCTCCGAGGTGTGAACAAAGGGCTGATTTGCCGCCCGATAGGCCGGATTATAGCGCAGGTATTCCCCGTCTTCGGCGCCTGCGGCCCCTGTGGGCTGATCGTTCTCATCAATCCAGTCGATCAGGGCTTCGACGGAAACCGTACGAATATCCAGTGCGGCGAAAAGGCGTTCAAAGCGTTCCTGCATCAGCTCGTTGGGCTGTCCGTCTTCGCGCACCAGAGCGTTCAGATTGAGACGGCCCTGGAGGTCGTTGATCTGGGCTTCAATGGCCCCGGCATCCACAGGCAGTGCAACCGCGTACTGAGCCCAGTCTTCGCCTGGGTGGTCGATAAAGTTCTCCTGTTGCGAATCCTGCTCCCAGTCGCGCTGCAGGATTTGCCGCCCGAAAGCCTCGGCACCCAGGGCCAGACTCTGGGCTTCGGATTGGGTCATGTAATTGCCCATGCGATGAATCATCAGGTTCTGACGTGACATCATCCCGGTGGCAAAAATGGACCCCAGGGCAAAGGCCAGGAGGACCATGATGAGCGCGACGCCGCTTTGCGATCTTCGGCCCGACATCATTCGTCGTCCTCCTCCGCAGGTGGCGCACCCTCTTCCGCCGGCACAGTCCCCTGCATCATCTGAAGGTCAAAACCGCCCAGATCCACCACGCGTCGGATGGTTCCGAAGCGCTCGTGCTCCAGTGTCATCTCAACAGCGGTCGGTAACCCTGCCTGCTGCATGGCCTGATCATCACCGGTTCTGGGCTCTTCCGCGGGCCAGTTGTCAATCCAGGATTCGTTTCGGTCGCGGAAGCGCAGCTCCACGCTCTCTACGCCTTCCAGCAGCACCTGCTCCCGTTCGTCGGTATCCTGTGCACGATCAACCACGACCCAGTACCGGCGCATCAGTTCGTGGTCGAGGTCGTTGTATTCCCAGGACACCCGTTGCAGCTCACTGCGGCGCTCCCCCAGCGGGTTACGCCAACCCTGGCGGGTCAGAACCAGGTCCGCGTTGTTGGCGCGGCTGCTCATCGCCGGTTGGCGATCTCCGAACCCGTCCCGCACTGAGCGGTCGATGGCGTGGAAGATATCGCGCTCGAACATCATGATGGTGCGCTGCACCTGCTGAAATTCGCTGGATACCCGATCAATGCCGTCGCGGGAGGCAATCAGGATGTTCATCACCTGCCATACCCCGAGCGCAAGCATTCCGGTGATAAAAACGGCCACCAGAATCTCAAGTAGGGTAAATCCGGAAACCGCTGTGCGAGGATGACGGGACTGCACGGAATGACTCATCAATGACGCCCCAGAAAACCGCTGAATACCAGTTGCCGCAGGCGCTCTCCGGTGACTTCGTCAATCCGGTAGAGGGTGATGTCCACACGGCGCATATCCGGGTCCGGTGTGCCGCTGATGACGGTTTCCATTTCCCATTCATGGGGACCGAAAGCCAGATCGTCCGTGGACTCGCCTGTTTCCGGCAGTTCTCCGGCCAGGCGGAACTCCGCCATGCGGTTGCGGGCCATCCAGGTCGCCATGGTCTGACTCTCCAGACGGTTGTAGTGCCCCATGTAGCCACTGGCCACCTGCTGAATGGTCGCGGCCAGCAGGCCGAAGATCA
>SLIH01000479.1 GCA_007135745.1 Halomonas sp.
AATAACATTCGCCCCAATCATAACTGGCGCAGAGCGAATATCGTCGCGCACTCCAACGGTGGCCTGGTCGCACGCTGGTATCGGGTTTTTGAGGGGGGCTCATGGGCAACCAACCGTTTGGTGACTCTCGGCACCCCCCATAAAGGCACCTCCTGGGCCTATGGCTGCTTCAGCCCCGCCTGTTTTGAAATGCGTTACAACTCGTCCTTCCTGCAGCAGTTGAATGGGCGCGGCTGTGATGTGTCCCTGTGGTCAGCGGTTGATCAGATCATCATCCCTCAGACAAATGCCCAGTGCGGCAATAGTCGCAGGACATCCAGTGTGGGGCACCTGACTCTGTTGACCTGGAAGGGCGTTTATAACGATGTAAGACGTTACCTGTAACAGGCAGCGGCGCCCTGATCAGCGTGAATCAGGGTGGTGTGTTGGACTGAGCAGGCCAGGTGAGCTGGCCTGCTCCCTTTCTGACATGGAATTGCCCACTATTCGCAAGTTGAGGCGAGGCATGAGAAACGCAACCCTGATCCTTTGTGCCGGCATCTTTCTGGTTTTCTCCGGTCTGAGTCAGGCGGAAGAACAAAAAGAAGCGGGCGTTTTTGCCACGGTTAACGGCACCCCCCTGGACATGAACCTTTACCAGTTCCTGCTCGGATCCAGAGAAGGCCAGAGTGGCCAAATGCTGGGTTACCAGGACGATGTCGATGTCGAACACCACCGCCAGCAGGTCGCGAATGATCTGGTGATGACCGAATTGCTGTCCCAGAAGGCCACTTCGCTCGGTATGCATGAGACCGAGATGGTGAGGGCCGAGTTGGCGATGGCAGAGAAAACCCTGCTCGCGCAGCTCTACGTGAAGAAGTTGATGGATTCCATTGAAATCGATGAATCGGAAATACGTGAGTACTACGATCAACAAAGCGAGCAGGCTTTGTATCGCTTTATGATCTGGCAGACGCCCGATGAGGATCTCGCCGAGCAGACTCTGGTTGCTCTCAAGGCAGGGGATGAGGTTGCTTCCGGCGATCCGGAGGTTATCGAAACGCCCTGGTTGCGGGATGTCGATGTTTCACCGGAGGTGCAGGAAGTCGTGGGCAGCATGAGTGTGGATGACTTTGCCGATGAGCCGGTTTTCCAGGATGGCCTGTGGAAGGTGTTTCAGGTGATCGACAAGCAGGTTATGCAGGCGCAAAGCTTTGAAGAAGAAAAAGAGGTTATCAAGGCGGAACTGGTGCGTGTGAAACTGGAAGAGAAACTGGACGCCCTCGCTGAGGATGCCTCCATTGAGTTCAAAGACCAGTCTGTTACCCAGACAGCGAGATAATCGGACCATGGCGGCGAAAAGCAGGTCCAAAGGCAGGCTACTGGGCTTCGCATTGCTCGGACTGTGCATTGCGGCTCTGTTGTCTGTCTATGCCTTTTTTACCCCGTCGGGAGGCCGCGAGGAGGCCGCGGTGGTCTCGGCACAGGACCAACCCCGGACAGCATCCCCGTCACCCTCTGCCACCGATGAATCGGTGGCACCCGAGAAGGGCGCAGAGGAGCAGGTCATCCCCTCGGTGCGTGGTGAAGCGCCGGGTGCCGATCCCGATCCCATGCTTCAGGACGCTGAGCTTGAGCGTCTCAGTGGCGTCTTTGAGAACAGTGTATACCCCTCGTTCCGGGATGATTTTCAATTGGATCTCGACGGTCGTGCGGCGCTTAATGCGTTTGTCGCCAGTATGCCCAAAGGCCTTGAAAGTGAGGATCTGGATCGCGTCTCCGCCATGATCGAGGAGAAGATTTCCGGTGCGGAGGGGGAAGATGTGGCTTTCATCATCACCCACCTTTACCGGCTGGAACAGGAAGAGGCGCGACTCATGGGCGAGGCCGAGCCGGTTACGACCATGGCCGGTCAACTGGAAGCGCAGGAGCAACTTTCTGAATTACGCCAGCAATGGTTCGGGCCGGAGCTGTCCGAAAAGCTGTTCCCGGGTGCCGAAGAGAGCCAGGCCGATGGCTCTTCCGTGGAGGAGCCACCGGAAACCCTGAGCGACGAGCAGGCCGAGCTTGCCCAGATTGAAGGCGCTTGGGAGCAACGATACCAGCGGTTTCTGGCGGAGCGGCAGTACATAGACAATGCCGGCCTGGATCAAGCGGAGAAAGACCAGCAGATCGACGCCCTGCTGCAACAGCACTTCGAACCCAAGGAAGTGGAGGCGGCGAAAGCCTTTGATCAGATGAGGCAGAAAGAGGAAACCGATAGCCCTTGAGGCGCCTTCCTGTGTGCCCGTGCCCTTAGTTGCCTGGTTGAGGTATTCGTCGACGAAGTGAGCCCAGCGGTTCCGCCAGATCGCATCGCAGTTCGCCGCGCAGGGTGTTATCGACTTCAATGCTGCGGCGCAGACCGCGTTCAAAGTCCCGGCTGGTGCCCGCGATCACTTCGCAGTTACGGCCTGCGCGGTCACAGAGCTCGATCAGCTGACCGTCGAACGAAGCCTTTCCGTTGACGCTGCGGTGGGTGGCGTCCTTCCTCACCAGCTCGAATTCCAGCGATTCATCCACGATCAGATCCAGGGCCAGTGGTCGGGCTTCGCGCCAGTTCCCGCCAGTTCGCAGCTCTGCGCCGTCCAGCACACACTGTACTCGCTCGCCATACTGAGCGCTTCGACGACGCTCAATCAGCGCTTCCTGCTCGCGTTGTTCCTGTTCCGCGCGCAAACGCTGTTGCTCTGCCCGGAGTTGCGCGGCTTCCAGATTAAGACGTTCCTCTCGTTCCCTCGCATCCATTCTTTGTTCGGCGCTCAGAGCGAGCCACTCATCCTCATCCATGCCCATGGGGTAGCGAGTGGCGCAGCCAGCTACCAGTACAACGAGGAGAGTGATCAAAAAAACACGACCCATGGATAACAGCCTTCCTCAACAGTGGGCGGCCGGAGGCCGCGTTTCAGCGGGCTATTATAGAACAGGTTAAGTCAGGGTATACTGTCTTTATTCAAACGAGCGGTGGTGCATTGATTTGCCGCGTTGTACGGGAGAATAGGTTCGAATGAAATCCTTTCTGCGCGGCTGTCTGTGTGCGGCTGCATTGGTTGTTACCCCTATGGCTCCTGCGAATCAGGGTCCGACGGCGCTTGATCTGGTGGAGATTCTGGCTGGCCATTCAGGCCCCATGGACCCTGAGACACTCGATATGCTTTTCTCCACAGCGTTCACCGCCAACATGCGAGTACCCCCTGAGCATCTCGGGGTGGCGTTCCACGACAAGCGCACCGGAGAAGCTCTGGATCGTAACGAAATTCGCGAGTTGATGGGGCCGGTTCGCCAGGATGGCGCCTATCAGCTCTTTCGGCATGCGGCACCTCTGCTACAGGGTCGTCTTCCGGTGGAGCTTGAACAACTGGAACTGCTGATGGATGCTGCATTCATAGCGAGCATGCGTCAGTCCCCTGAGCATATTGATATTGAGTATTACGACCGTCGAACCGGTCCCACCGGTTCCGGAGGCGGTGTTTCCGGACGGGTGCCGGACCAACCCACTGAAGCACCTGAGGTGCAGACCACAGAGCCCCCGGACAGTCTGCCGGCCGACAGGGATGAAATGCTGGAGTTGCTGAAGACCATTGATTTCGGTGTGGCGGTGGATGAGATCGAGGGGCTGCTCTATCCCATGGTGGTGTGGGGGCGGGCCGCCGAGGATATTGATACGCAGATTAAAGAGTACGTGCAGGACGCATCCGAGATAGGTCTTCATATCCAGGAGGTGGTGGGTGAACCACACGTTGTGCTCGAGGATGGCTGGATCATCGTTTACCTTTTGCACAGGGCCAGTACCGATCATGCCTTCATTGCCAACGAATTGCGCGTGGTGCGGGAAGCTTTGAGTTCGAAGCACTCCGTACAGTAGCCCCGTTCCTGGATGAGGAGATCATCAGGGCAGAGATCAGCAGCCGATTACCGCTTCGGCATTGTTGATTTCTTTGCCTTGCGAGGGTTTTTGGGTGATGGTTGCTGGGGTCACCGCAAAACACTCATCAGGAAGGGAAGCCATCAATGAAACGACTGACCAAACCCAGGATCATCACCGCCGCGATTGGGTTTGTGGCCGCTTTGGTCACTGTGGCTGCTTACCTCAATGCGGTTCCTGAACCCATGCGGGTGGCCGAACCCATTGCTCTGGATGAGCCCGTTAAAAGCGAACGGTTCAAGCAGCTTCAGCGTGCGCTTCTGGGCAATGGGGCCCGTGCAGGCAACAGTGTCGAACTGCTTGAGAACGGCGATGAGATTATCCCCGCGAAGCTGGAGGCTATTGAGAATGCCTCCCATACCATCACTTTCGAGACTTTCGAGTACTGGGGCGAAGAGGTCGCCAAACCATTCGCCGAGGCGCTTGCCGAGGCGGCCGAGCGTGGCGTTGCCGTGCATGCCATATTCGATTTCGTGGGTTCAGTGCCCGCCAGTGGTGACAAGTTTCGCCTGATGGAGGACGCGGGGGTCGAGGTGGAGCGCTGGCGCGAGCCGTCCTGGTATCAGCTTTCGCGATTCAACCATCGGACTCACCGGAAACTGCTGGTCGTGGATGGCGAGGTGGGCTTCACTGGTGGCGCCAATACTGCCGACCCCTGGAAAGGAAATCCTGAAACCGGCGGACACCGGGAAAACCATTATCGTTTCACCGGTCCGGTTGTCGCTGATCTGCAGAATGCCTTTCTGCAGAATTGGCTCAATGCGACGGGCAAGCTGCTCTACCAGCCCAATTATTTTCCGGAGCTGGAAGAGACCGGCGACCTCGGGGTGAAGATCGTCAACAGCTCACCCCAGGATGGAACCCACCGGGTCCGGTTGATGTTCCTGCTGGCCCTTGCCGGAGCGGAGGACAGCATTCGTATTGCCACACCCTTTTTCTACCCGGATGAGATGATTATGGATGCGTTGCTCAAGGCCCGTGAGCGGGGCGTGTCCGTGGACATCCTGTTGCCCGGCGAGGGTCACTACAGCCACGCCGTGCGTCAGGCCTCAATGAATCGCTGGGGAAAGTTACTGGAAGCCGGCATCAGGTTGCACGAGTACCAGCCCTCTAAATATCACGCCAAGCTATACATCGTGGATGACTATTGGGTATCCGTCGGCTCAGCCAACATGGATAACCGTTCCTTCCGCCTCAATGACGAGACCAATGCGATCATCATGAACAGCGAGTTCGCCCAATCCCTGTCCGAGCAGTTTGAGCAGGATCTGGCGGATTCCAAGACCTACGATTACGAGACTTGGGAAAACCGTCCCCGACTGCAACGCCTGCTGGGTTGGGCGACCATGACCATCGGCTGGCACTTGTAAGCCGGGGTTTTCCTGTGGTGCCCTAGTTGTCAGGCAGCTTGGGTACCGTCTTCAGCCACCAGTCCCGATCCGGGACATTGATGTCTTTGGGCAGAGTCGGGTTCTCCAGTTCTATCAATCGTCGCTGTGGCAGCCTGGCCTTCTCCACGAAGGGCTGATAGTGGCGCATCAGAAGCTTCTGGAACCGGCCGTCCTCCTGAATCAGTTCGAGGCCTCGATATAGCCGCTCCCTGAGCTGGTCATTCTCCGGGCGCACAAAGAAAAAAACCGGGAATGGGTAGTAAAGCAGCAGCTCGCGCTCCACATCGATGTTGGGGTGGGCTGATCTGAAAAAGATCAGTTCCTGCCAGACTTCATTAACCCCGCGAGGAAAGATGTCGAATCGGCCGGCATCCAGCATGGCGAACAGTTCGTCATAGCTCACGGAGGAGACCATGTCGAACCCCGCGTTTTCGTAGATTCGGTAGTCGACCCAGTGTGGGTTGAAGCCAAGCCGGAAATCCTCTGTCAGGTCGGATAGTGTCGTCACATCGCTGAATCGTGGCTGATCCAGGGGGTTAATCAGCAACAGCCGAAAACCCAGCAGGCCCTTGAGCAGCGGAACCCTGACCGGCAGGAACATGTCCTCCCGCTCCCGGGACGTGGAAAGAAACACCAGATCGATCTCATCGTTTGCCAGCATCCTTACGCCGCGGGCTTCCGCGACTTCTGGGCCGCCCTCGGGGACCGGTGTGAGCCGGTAGGGACCAAATTCATCCTCCGTGACGGACAGAACAAGGTCGAGCAACTTCAGATGGTAGTTGTACCGGAATTCCTGTTGGTAGTGGCGGATCTCGGTTACCGGATTCTGATCATCCAACTCATTGGTCGTGCCTGAGACGTCGGCGGGGAGACCGATCAGTCCGACACAGAGGAGTGCAATTACAAAGCAGTGATGCTTCATCAGGTGTTCCCGGGTTGGCACGCAAACTAGATGATCAATGTAATTATTCGATGGTAGCAGTTTCAGGGAGCATTGGAATCGCGTGATTGCAGGACTTTAGACAGGCTGAGCTCCTGTATTGGCATATCGGTTGCAGTACTTCGTGAGACGGAGTGTCCGCCGTTTCACTGGAGTTGCCTTATGAACCTTTCTACCATCGACCTGAAGCTGCTGCGGGTCTTCCACGCGGTGGTGGAGTGTGGTGGTTTCACCAACGCACAGGCGTTGCTCAACGTCAGTCCGTCCACCATCAGCTCACATATGAGTCAGCTCGAGGGCCGTGTTGGTTTCAGACTGTGCGAGCGGGGTCGCAGTGGATTCCGGCTGACTCAGAAAGGGGAGCAGTTTCACCGTGATGTCCTGCAATTCTTTGGCGCTGTGCAGGATCTGGAGTCGAGCGCGGATGCCCTGCGCTCCTCCATGGCAGGCAAGCTGAGCGTGGGCATTATCGACAACCTGGTGTCCGACCCGGAATGCCCCCTTCACTACGCTCTGGCCCAGTTCTTCAGCCAGCGTGACAACGAGGTGCAACTTAATCTTCAGGTGCTGTCACCCCAGCAATTGGAGCGTGGCGTTCTTGATCATGAGCTGGATGCCGGGATCGGTATTTTCTACCAGCAATCCTCTTCGCTTGTGTACCGGCCCCTTTACCGGGAGCGCGACGTACTGGTCTGCAGCCGCAATCACCCGCTGGCAGGGATCAGCGCGCCCCATGAGCTGGCCCGCGTTCTGCCACACACACCCAAAGTGGCACGTAACTTCATGCAGCGTCAGGAATTCCCGTTTGTGGATGAGTCCGATGATTCCATCATCAGTACGGTCACCAATGTGGAGGCGGCTGCCTTCCTGATTCTTAACGGCCCCTTTATCGGCTTTCTGCCACGCCATTACGCCCGAAGCTGGCTGGAAAGCGGCGCCCTGGTGGCGTTGTTCCCGGATAAGTTTGTGCGTTACTCCCAGGTTTCTCTGGTGCATCCGGACAGTGAGAAGCATTCGTCTCCGCCGCTCGGAAGACTGATTGAATGCATTGAAATGGGGCATCAGGCGGCGGATTCAGTCACGGGTGCCCCGGCTTAGTGCAGGCCGACGCGTTACTTCGGAATTCCCGAAGTGAACATGGAAACACCACTATTTTTCACTCCCTCGGGTTTGCCTAGGGTCGTTTTAGAGGCCGCCGGAAGTGGCGAGCCGTGTAAGCCATCTGCATGAGGCAAGAGTCATGAAACGTTCGCTGAAAACTATTCTGGTTGCGATACCGCTGGCTGCGGGGTTGTCCGTCGCCAGCGCCGAAGATCTGACCCGTGTAACGGCCGGTCACCTGGTGGCACTGGACATGGCGCCACTGTTTGTTGGAACCGAGAGCGGCTGCTTTGAGGAACAGGGCTTGGAGGTGGACACCCGCTTCTTTGCCAACCCGGGCGATAACAATTCCGCCCTGGCCGGTGGCAGCATCGACTTCAGTACCAACCCGTTCACGCTGCCGTTTTTTGCCGCCAACAGCGGTGTTCCCATCAGGACGGTTTCAGCCGCCGGGGGCTGGGGTGTGATGGAAGTAATTGCCCACGGCGAGCACGACCTCCATTCCATGGAAGACCTGCGTGATCATGTGGAGGGCGGAGGTGCGCCGCTTCGCGTCGCCGTTCTTCAGGGTGACACGCTGGAACTGATTATGGTGACGGAGCTTGAGCGTGCGGGGCTCAGTCAGGACGACGTGGAATTTGTCTATTTCGATGACCTCCTGGCTATGGTTGAGGCCTTCCGTAATGAGGGTGTGGATATGCTCAGCCACATCAAGCCGTACACCTCGGAAATGGTTGCCGAGCGTGATGCCACGGTGTTGACCAACAACGCCAGGGCCTGGGCCGATCGCACCCCGAACACGGTGGTCAGCG
>SLIH01000422.1 GCA_007135745.1 Halomonas sp.
AATGGGTGTTGACGCGGTCCCCGGTATCCGAATCGTCATCATGTTTCTTCGAACCGGGGGACTCGAACTCCCCTTCTTCGAGCGGACGGGCCTGGGGCTGCTCGGTCAGCGCAATGTCCAGAACCTGATCGATCCATTCCACCGGACGAATATCCAGAGAGCCCTTGATATTATCGGGTATCTCCTTGAGATCGCGGACATTTTCCGCAGGAATGATGACCGTCTTGATGCCGCCGCGATGGGCCGCAAGCAGCTTCTCCTTGAGACCACCAATCATCAATACCTTGCCCCGAAGAGTGATTTCCCCGGTCATCGCAACGTCCGAGCGCACCGGTATCCGGGTGAGCGCGGAAATAAGCGCGGTGCACATGCCAATACCCGCACTGGGGCCATCCTTGGGCGTCGCGCCCTCAGGAACGTGAATGTGCAGGTCGGTCTTCTCCTGGAAATTCGATGGCAGGCCCAATGCCGCCGAGCGACTTCTCACCACCGTGAGCGCCGCCTGAATGGATTCCTGCATGACATCACCCAGCGAGCCGGTCTTGACGACCTTGCCCTTGCCGGGACTCACAGCGCATTCCAACGTCAGGAGCTCACCGCCGACCTGGGTCCATGCCAGACCCGTTACCTGGCCAATCTGGTTGCTTTCCTCGGCCAGGCCGTATTTATGCCGCCTGACACCTGCGTAATGCTCCAGATTCTCCGGGTTAACAACGCGCTCCGGCCGCTCACCAGCCTCAACGTGTTCCCGGACCACTTTACGGCAGATCTTTGCGATTTCCCGTTCCAGGCTCCGCACGCCTGCCTCTCTGGTGTAATAACGGATTATATCCAGAATGGTTTCATCCGGAAGCTGCAATTCTTCCTTCTTGAGGCCGTTCGCCTTGAGCTGCTTGGGCAACAGATAGTTGCGGGCAATGTTGACCTTTTCGTCTTCCGTATAGCCCGGAATCCGGATAATTTCCATCCGGTCCAGCAGGGCCGAGGGAATGTTCATGGAGTTGGAGGTGCAGACGAACATGACGTCGGAAAGATCGTAATCCAACTCCAGATAATGGTCGTTGAACGTGTGGTTCTGTTCCGGATCCAGCACCTCCAGAAGCGCGGAAGACGGGTCCCCCCGGTGATCCATGCCCATCTTGTCGACCTCGTCGAGAAGGAACAACGGATTCCGGACACCCACTTTGGACAGCTTCTGGACGATCTTGCCGGGAAGCGCTCCGATATAGGTTCTTCGGTGACCACGGATTTCCGCCTCATCACGGACACCGCCCAGAGCCATACGCGTGTATTTACGGTTGGTGGCGCGCGCTATGGACTGCCCCAGAGAGGTCTTACCCACCCCTGGAGGGCCCACCAGGCACAGTACAGGCCCTTTGATCTTACGAACCCGGCTCTGCACAGCAAGGTACTCCAGAATCCGTTCCTTGACCTCATCGAGGCCGTAATGGTCCTCGTCCAGAATCTGCCTGGCCCGATCGATATCGTGACGAACCCGGCTGCGCTTTTTCCAGGGAACAGCCAGCAACCAGTCAATATAGCCTCGAACCACGGTCGCCTCGGCCGACATGGGCGACATCATTTTCAGTTTGTTGAGCTCGGCTTCAGCTTTCTCGCGGGCCTCTTTGGGCATGCCAGATGATTCAATCCGTTTTTCGAGGTCTTCGAAATCCTGACCGCCGCCATCCCCGAGCTGACCCATCTCTTTCTGGATGGCTTTCATCTGTTCGTTGAGATAGTACTCGCGCTGGCTACGCTCCATCTGCTTCTTAACCCGGCCACGGATGCGCTTCTCGATCTCGATGAGATCAATTTCGCTGTCGAGCTTGCTCAACAGCAACTCAATACGCTTACGCAGATCAAAGGTCTCCAGAAGCTCCTGCTTTTCCGGTACCTTCAGCTCGAGATGGGAGGCCATGGTGTCGGCCAGTCGATCAAGCTCCTCGATCCCGGTCAGGCTGTTGCTGACCTCGGAGGGCACCTTGCGGGAAAGCTTCGCAAATTTCTCAAATTCTTCCATCAGGGTGCGTACGAGCACTTCTTCCTCGCGCTCGTCCACTCCCGCTTCTTCGATCTCACGAACGTCACCGAGCAGGTACTCGTCGTTCTCTGTCAACGCATCAAGGTAGGCTCGCGCCGTACCTTCGACCAGCACCTTCACGGTCCCGTCCGGCAGACGGAGCATCTGCAGTACGGTGGCTACCGTACCAATGTCATACACGTCCTGCCCCGTTGGATCGTCCGTTTCCGCCTCTCGCTGGGCCACAAGGAAGATTTTCTTGCCATTTTCCATGGCCGCTTCCAGGGCACTGATGGATTTATCCCGCCCTACAAACAGCGGGACCACCATATGAGGGAAGACCACCACGTCGCGTAGTGGCAGCATGGGAAGTCGACTCGGCGTCTGAGCCTGGTCATGCTCTGTCATGTTGAATCCTCTGGATCAGGAGATCCCGCCTCAGCGGAATCTGTTTACAATACAGCTGTTGTTACCTTCGATCATGGGGGTGAATGCCACGGAACTCAACCGGTGCGTCCATTGAACCGACAAAAAAAGGGGCTCGAAGCCCCTCTTGTTGTTTGATTTGCATCCAGGCCATGCCCAGCGGCAGCGATCCACCGTCGAGCGCGCCCCAGTCAGTCCTCAGGAACAGCCTTAGCCGTCTCGTGATTTGCATAGATCTTGATCGGAGCCGAATCCCCGTTCACGACACTTTCATCAATCACGACTTTACAGACGTCAGGCTCGGAGGGAATCTCATACATGGTGTCCAGAAGTATGCCTTCCATTATGGAGCGCAGTCCCCGGGCACCCGTTTTGCGGTCCATGGCCTTGCGCGCCACAGCGCGAAGGGCATCCTCGCGGAAATCCAGCTCCACTTCCTCGAGCTCGAAAAGCTGCTGATACTGCTTCGTCAGCGCGTTCTTGGGCTGGGTCAGGATTTCAATCAGTGCGTCTTCATCCAACTCAGTGAGCGTCGCAACAACCGGCAGCCGACCTACAAATTCAGGAATCAGGCCGTACTTCACCAGATCCTCGGTCTCCACGGACTTGAGAATATCGCTCGTGCTCTGCTCATCCGACTTGCTGACCACCTTGGCAGCGAAACCAATGCTGGTTTTTTCGGACCGCTCCCGGATCACCTTATCGAGACCGGCAAAGGCACCACCACAGATGAAGAGCATGTTCGCGGTGTCCACCTGCAGAAACTCCTGCTGGGGATGCTTACGCCCGCCCTGTGGCGGTACCGAAGCCACCGTGCCCTCAATGAGTTTCAGCAGTGCCTGCTGGACCCCCTCCCCCGAAACATCCCGGGTGATGGATGGGTTGTCCGATTTGCGCGACACCTTGTCAATTTCGTCGATATAGACGATACCGCGCTGGGCGCGCTCCACATCGTAGTCGCACTTCTGGAGCAGTTTCTGGATGATGTTCTCTACGTCCTCACCGACATAACCCGCTTCTGTGAGCGTCGTCGCATCGGCAATGGTGAAGGGGACGTTCAGCATCCGCGCGAGCGTTTCCGCCAGCAGTGTCTTACCACTGCCAGTGGGACCGATCAGCAGGATGTTGCTTTTACCAAGCTCAACGTCCGGACGGCTTTCACCATAACGAAGCCGCTTGTAGTGGTTGTACACCGCAACAGATAGAACCACTTTCGCCCGGTCCTGACCAATGACGTATTCGTCCAGGGTCTCTTTTATTTCGTGGGGTGTGGGAAGACGGTCACTGGCTTCACCTTCCTGGGTATTCTCCTGGATTTCTTCCCGGATAATGTCATTGCACAGATCCACGCATTCATCGCAGATGAATACGGAAGGCCCCGCAATCAGTTTGCGCACTTCGTGCTGACTCTTCCCACAGAACGAGCAGTAAAGCAACTTGCCGTTGTCGTCGCCCCTGCCGCCTCCTTTCTCTGCCATTGATCTACCTCTGTTTTCTTACTGAACGCTTGGGAACCACCAAGACAATCTTTCCGCCTTTCAGAGGTTCCCTTGACCTGCCTTTCCGGGTAATACGGCAGTCGCGGTATCGGCGATTACTGTCAGTATTATTGATTCCTGGCGCGTTTATCAAGTACGGCATCCACCAGGCCATAGTCCCGGGCTTCTTCCGGGTCCATGAAATTATCCCGATCCGTGTCCTGTGCAATCTGATCAAATGGCTGGCCCGTGTGCTCCGCCAGGATCTGATTGAGACGCTCCTTGGTCTTGAGGATCTCTCGGGTATGGATCTCAATGTCCGAGGCCTGCCCCTGGAAACCGCCCAGCGGCTGGTGGATCATCACCCGCGAGTGCGGCAGACAGTAGCGTTTTCCCGCTGCACCACCGGCAAGCAGGAGCGCGCCCATACTGGCAGCCTGCCCGATACACAGCGTGGATACGTCCGGTTTGATGAATTGCATGGTGTCATAGATGGACATCCCTGCAGTGACGGCACCGCCCGGGGAATTGATGTAGAGATGGATGTCCTTGTCGGGGTTCTCCGACTCAAGGAAGAGCAACTGCGCCACGATCAGGTTGGCCATGTGATCTTCCACCGGCCCCACCATGAAAATGACACGCTCCTTGAGAAGACGGGAGTAAATGTCGAAAGACCGCTCTCCGCGGGCGGTCTGCTCGATCACCATGGGGATCAGGCCTGAATTGGTGATGTCACCCGCGCCATCCAGAGGGTTATTGCTCATAATCGCTGCTCGCTCCCGGTATCAACCTTAAGTCTGTTTTTGGTCGAAGCCCGGCAACAGCTCAAAACCAGGCTGCTGCCGCACTCTCCTGCAGGGCGGGTTCCAAGGCCCGTCCCGGAACCTGAGTGTAGACCAATTCCGGGATTATGCCCGCTCAGCCTGCCTGCTGGGGCGGCTTGACCGCGTCTTCGTACTTGTATTTTTTCTCTTTCACCTTGGCCTTCTCAAGCACCAGATCCACCACCTGGTCTTCCAGGACCGCGGATTCAATCTGCTGGCGCTGCTCCGGAGTATTGCTGTAGTACTGGATCACCTCATCCGGGTCTTCGTAGGTCGAGGCAATTTCCTGGATTTTCGCGTCCACCTTCTCCTGATCCGTCTCCAGTTCATTCTGGCGCAGGATGGCCTGGAAAATCAGCCCTGTCTTAACCCGACGCTGGGCCTGATCCTGGAAAATCTCGGAGGGGAGCTGGGAAGCATCCATCTGCCCACCAAACTGCTGAACGGCTTGCTGCTTGAGCTGCTCGATTTCCTGATCGACCAGCCCCTGAGGAACCTCCAGCTCGGTGACTTCAAGCATGCCATCGATGACCTGCTGCTTGACCCGGTTGTTGATGCCGTTCTTGAGCTCCCGCTCCATGTTCTTGCGGACTTCCTCCCGGAACGCCTCTTCGGTTTCAACTTGAACACCGAACTGCTCGAAGAATTCAGGCTCAAGTTTGGGCAACTGAGGCTCTTCAACTTTCTTGACGGTCACCTCGAACCGGGCTTCCTTACCCGCAAGGTCCTCGTTCTGGTAATCCTCCGGGAAGGTGACCTCCAGTGTATGCTCTTCACCGGTCTTGGCACCAATCAGCTGGTCCTCGAAGCCGGGAATCATCTGACCTTCACCCAGAGTAAGACGCTGGTCTTCCCCGCTGCCGCCTTCGAAGGCTTCGCCATCAATGGTGCCGCGGAAATCGATGGTCATGACATCCTTCTTCTTCGCCTTGCGGCCCACCTCCTTGAAGGTCGCCTGCTGGCGACGCAGGTTGTCGATCATCTTGTTAATGTCTTTCTCCAGCACCTCGGAGACCGGCTTCTCAACGCTGATCTTGCTCAGATCACCCACTTCCACTTCGGGCATGACTTCGAACACGGCAACGAACTCGAAATCCTTGCCTTCCTCAACCGTCTTGGGCTCAAAGCGCGGCGTGCTGGCGGGCTGTACGTCTTCCTGCTGGATGGCCTCCACATAGGAGTTGCGCATCACCTCGCCCAGAACCTCCTGCCGAACGCCCTGACCGAAGCGCTTGCGCACTACCTTCAGGGGTACCTTGCCGGGACGGAATCCGTTGAGCCGAACATTTCTGGCCGCATCCCTGAGGCGCTTTTCAACTTCCTTCTCAACCTGCTCGGCAGGTACACCAATGGTCATGCGACGCTCGATGTTTGACGTCGATTCAGGAGACACTTGCATGGATCATCCTCAAATGTTGCCGTTCTGATTCAGTGGATCGAGACCCCCGGCCGCTGCCGGACTCTCCTGCGGATTGGTCAGAGGTTCCTCAAAAACCGGGCATCATAGAAACTGGGAGGGCCTGTTGGCAAGCCCACACTACGATATTCCCGCATTTTATCACGTTTCACGGGTTAACTGGCAAAGGATGGGGGTTGCAAGTTACAGGTTACAAGTTGCAAGGGGAGCAAGGAGCAAGGAGCAAGGAGCAAGGAGCAAGGAAAGATTGTGGTTCTGATGTGGGAGCCAGCGTGCTGGCGATCGGGGATAATTAAAATGGTGCGAAAGGAGAGACTCGAACTCTCACGGGTTGCCCCACTGGAACCTAAATCCAGCGCGTCTACCAGTTCCGCCACTTTCGCACACAGAAAGCAGGTTGCGCTTGATGCAGCGCGCTGTTTCTTCAGGAATTGATTGTAGAAGAAAAAAATGGGGTGGACGAAGGGGATCGAACCCTCGACCGCAGGAGTCACAATCCTGAGCTCTACCAACTGAGCTACGTCCACCACAAACTTTCGGAAGACGGGATCTTCCGCTGCCGCCGTGCGGCAAATTCTGCAACCTTCGCCGGTGTCGTGGTTTGGCGCGCCCGGTAGGACTTGAACCTACGACCCACGGCTTAGAAGGCCGTTGCTCTATCCGGCTGAGCTACGGGCGCTTGCCCTTTCGCCCCTCTGCCCAGCCCGAAGAGTCAAATCTGGTCGGGGTAGAGAGATTCGAACTCCCGACATCCTGCTCCCAAAGCAGGCGCGCTACCAGACTGCGCTATACCCCGAGAACTCGTTCAAGCCGGTGACTCAGCGAAGTTGGCGCGAATGATACCGGCCCCCTGTGACCGCGTCAACACTGTCACAATTTTCCGTGCCACGCCTGTAACCTCCAATCCCGGCTTCTTATTCGTTCCTCAGGCAATTGGAGCAAAAGGGCAACCGTGCGACAATAGCGCCTTTTACGGAACCAACCGGATAATACACTTACATGACTGCGCAGCTCATTGATGGAAAAACCATTGCCCTCGATATCCGCAAGGCCATAACCGCCGGCGTACAGAAACGCGTGGAACAGGGCTTGCGCCCACCGGGCCTTGCTGTGGTTCTGGTAGGCAACGACACCGCTTCGGGCATCTACGTCCAGAAAAAACGGGAGGCCTGCGAACAGGCGGGCTTCTATGCCGAAGATCACGACCTCAGTGCTGACACGACCCAGGAAGAACTCAATGCCCTGGTTGACCGCCTGAACGACGATGAACGAATCGACGGCATCCTGGTGCAGCTCCCGCTACCCGAGCACCTCAACGCAGACGAAGTACTGCTGCGCATTCGCCCGGACAAGGACGTGGATGGATTTCATCCCTACAACGTCGGCCGCCTGGCACAGCGGCTTCCGGAACTGAGACCCTGCACACCCGCCGGTATCATCGCCCTGCTCGATGCGGTCGGCACCCCGTACAAGGGACAACATGCCGTGATCGTAGGCGCCTCCAATATCGTCGGCCGCCCCATGGCCATGGAACTCCTTCTGAAAGGCGCCACCGTAACCGTCACCCACCGATTCACGGGCGACCTGCCCCGCTTCGTGGCCGATGCGGATCTTCTGATCGCGGCCGCCGGCAAGCCGGGGCTGGTGAAAGGCGAATGGGTCAAGCCGGGCTCCACGGTGATCGATGTGGGCATTAATCGCACGGCGGAGGGCAAGCTGATTGGGGATGTGGAGTTTGATGTGGCCCGTGAGCGCGCAGGCTGGATTACGCCCGTTCCCGGAGGCGTGGGGCCCATGACCATTGCCATGCTGTTGCAGAACACGCTTTATGCTGCCAATAAGCTGCATGAGTAGCGGGAGTTGCGAGTTGCGAGTTGCGAGTTGCGAGTTGCGAGTTGCGAGTTGCGAGTTGCGAGTTGCGAGGAAAAGTTTACGTCACCATTGTGTAGAAGCCTGGCCGTAGGGTGCTGGTGAGCGAAGCGAACCGCACCAGGGAGCGGCCGGACAGCCGGTGCGG